>CAYFGW010000007.1:0-39284 GCA_964342365.1 uncultured Candidatus Sericytochromatia bacterium
ACCAGATCCAGACCACTGATCATTTCTGTTACCGGATGTTCTACCTGAAGGCGGGTATTCATTTCCAGGAAATAAAATTCGCCGCTGGCATCCAGAAGCATTTCTACCGTGCCCGCATTGGTATAGTTAACGGCTTCAGCCGCTTTAACGGCAGCAGCGCCCATCCGCTCTCGCAGTTCGTGGTTAAGCGCCACAGAGGGGCTTTCTTCCACAATTTTTTGATGGCGACGCTGAATAGAACATTCTCTTTCAAAGACGTGGACGGTGTTGCCCTGTGTATCAGCCAGAATCTGAAATTCGATATGGCGTACCTTTTCAAAATAGCGCTCTAAAAATACCGTATCGTCACCAAAAGCGTTGAGGGCTTCGCGCTTGGCCGCAGAAAGGGCCTCTGCAATATCTGTCAGCTCGTACACCACCCGCATGCCTTTGCCTCCACCGCCGGCGGAGGCTTTGATCAGCAATGGAAAACCAATGTTTGTGGCTTCTGTTTGTAAGCGCTCCAGGCTCTGATCGTCGCCAAAATAACCGGGGACTGTGGGAACTCCCGCTTTTTCCATGGTGTCCTTGGCGGCAATTTTACTGCCCATCAGCGTCATCGCTTCCGGAGAGGGACCAATCAGGGTGACATTTTTGGCGGCCAGTGCTCTGGCAAAGTCTGCGTTTTCGCTCAAAAAGCCGTAGCCGGGGTGCACAGCATCTGCTCCGGTTTGTGCAATCACTTCAAACAATTTGTCTGTGCGTAAATAGCTTTCGTTGGAAGGGGCTGGCCCAACACAGTAACTTTCGTCTGCCAGGCGCACGTGAAGCGCGTTGGCGTCAGCTTCAGAATAAACCGCCACGGTGGCAATATTCATTTCGCGGCAGGCTCGAATAATCCGCACCGCAATTTCGCCGCGATTGGCAATAAGCACTTTGTGAAAGCTAGACATAATGGTGATTTTCCTCAATTCACAGATACACGTATTATAACGCACCCCCACCCCGTGTGTTTTAAGGTTTTTTTAACTTGCCAAAAACCAAAAGATAACCTTGATTTGTAAAAGATGCCTTATGATAGAAGCATCTAAAGCGTAAAGAAAGACATACAAAAATGAAAAAAGCACTTTATTCTCTCCTGGCTACCAGCATTCTCTCTTCCATTCTTGTGGGCTGCGGTGCTCCCCGCAACGCACCCAACACCGCCGCCTTCCGCGCTCCCGCTCAGTTTCAGGCCCGTAACGCCGCTCGTCCCGCTCGCTTTGGCGCATTTGCTAGCAAAGCCGGAAAACTTCGCATCGCCACCTACAACGTCCGCAATATGTTTGACGGGGTTAGAGACAACCCTAACTATCCTGACGAGCGCGCTAAGCCCTCCAGAGAATATGAAGCGCTCAGCGAATCTATCCATAAAATTGATGCTGACGTCATTGGCTTCCAGGAAATCGAATCCAAGCAAGTGCTGACCGCCTTCCGTGATAAGTACCTCAGCGATATGGGCTACAAAGAAGTGGTTCTTATTGAAGGCAATGACCGTCGCGGTATTGACGTGGCTGTATTCAGCCGCTACCCCATCTCTAACGTTCAGTCTCACAAAGAAGCCCGCTTTGACGTTCCCGGACAGGGGGTCATGGGTTTTGGCCGGGATCTTCTGCAAGTACAGATCAAGCCCAGTGCTAACTACCAGTTCACTATGTTTGTAGGCCACCTTAAGTCCCAGCACGGTGGAGCACAAGCCGACGTACGTCGCTTAGCCGAAGCCACTAAAGCACAGGAAATTATCAATAACTTCCAACAGTCCAATCCCCGTGAAAACGTTGTGGTACTGGGTGACTTCAACGACCAGGTGGACACCCGCGAAATTGCTCCTCTCGTTAAAGGCACCAACACTGTAGATGTAATTGGTAAGGATATGGGTAAGGGTTCTCACGTTTACACCTACCATCCCAAGAAGTATCGTTCACGCATTGATTACATTCTGCTCAACAAGAACATGATGAACGAATATATTTCTAATTCCGTGAAGCTGTACAAGCCTTACAAAAACGAACAGGGCTGGCAAGATCTGAGCTACTACAATGCCTCTGATCACATTCCTGTAACCATTGACCTGAACATCTCTCAGGATCGCTAAGACAAACTTCATCAAAGAAGAAGCCTCTCAGGGGCTTCTTTTTTGTATTTAAAACACAAGTTTGCCCGGTTTTTACAGGATAATAAAGTATGCCCGACGTTCGTTCTTTAGCACCTACAGCGTCTTCTTCCCTCCGTGCAGATCTTCTTGCTGATACGGTAACTCATGCTGCGCCTGCATCTCCCGTTGTCCTGACAGACGAAGTGGGGGTTATTCACGATGAGATGAGTTTATCGGAGTTAGCCACCACGGGGCAAATTCGTGATATTTCTAGTGGGCAATCTATTGGGCAGTCGGCCCTGGAGCAGGCCGTTTTATCCGGCCTGGCCTATGGTTATGCGGTGCGTCAAGGTAAGATGTCTGGTGATGAAGCCCTGAGACAGGTGGGTATTGATACCGCCAAAGCAGCCACTTCCAGTACCGTGGGCGTGATTGTCTATGATGCGCTGAGTGTGCCTACAGAAGGCCACCGGGGAGCGCAAGTTCTCGTTAATATGGCTCGCTGGAGTACCAGTAGTGCTACCCGGGCGCTGTTGGATACCCACGGAAAATCCATGACGGGTGCGGAACGAACCGGCATTGTGGTGGAACGAATTGTATCTTCCATTGCGGCCAATAGTCTGGATCGTCTGGCAAGACATCATGTGGGGGCTCACATGGCCTCTGTGGCTGTAAAACCCTGGGTGGGTACCGCAGCCACCGTTTTGGGTGGAGTGGTGGCAAAAGTATCTACTCACGCCCTGCTGGGAGCAACCGGCACCAAACAATGGATGCGCACCCAGGTGGCAGAAGCGTTAGAATGAGGTTTATATGAGTATTCAACATCAGTTTTCACGGGTGGGACAGCTGCTGAATCGTATGGGCTACGCTCCCCCTCAACGCCTTCAGGCTCCTCCTGAGTTAACACCTATTCAGGCTTTGGCCCGGCGGGTGCAGGCAGTCAGAACCCCTGCGGCACCCGCTTTTGCGGCCAGTCAGAATCAGGTGCGTCTTCCTCAGTCCTCTTCTTCTGTGCCCGCGATCAGTCTGGGTTTTTCTGGCGGAACCCGTCTGGCCGAAGTTTCTCAGGGCGACGCCACGCTGGAAACCGGAGATACGGGTTCCGGAGTCAAAGCTGTTCAGCGCTTTTTGCATCAGCAGGGACATCCCATTGTACCCAGCGGTTATTTTGACGAACGTACTCGCACGGCCCTTGTGTCTTTTCAGGAAGAACAGGGAATTATTACTGACGGCGTGGTGGGTCCGCAAACCCTGGGCTTTATGAAAGATCCTGTGATTGACAGCGGTTTAAAAGACTATAAGGGTCGTCCCATTCGAGGAACTGAGGAAACCATTGAGGGCTATAAAAAACTGGTGGAAATCGCGGAGTCCAGAGGCTATCGTGTGCAGACCAATTCTTCTTATCGCACCTATAATGAGCAGGCCAAGCTCTGGACTCAGGCTCTGCGTCGCTACGGTAGTGCTTCAGCTGCGCGGCAATGGGTGGCTCCCCCGGGAAGAAGCCGTCACAATCACGGCAGAGCGATTGATCTGAACGTGTTTAAATCCAACGGCCGTAAAATTCCCGATCGTGAACTGGCCAGCATGTTAGATCAGGCGGGGTTGTACCGTCCCATGTCCTGGGAACCCTGGCATGTAGAACCCAAATCCACCGCTCGCAGTCGCGGTCAGGAGCAATACGCTCAGAACGATGCTCCGCAGAGCGATGACACCATGTGGACGTGAACGCACCCACTTCTCTTTATGTGCATATTCCTTTTTGCAGTCGCAAATGTGCCTACTGTGACTTTGCGGTGCGGATCGTGGAGCCCCGTCGTATGGCGGAACAAATTCAGCGCTATTTTCAGCATTTGGTACAAGAGCTCGCCGCCTTATCTCCATATGCTGCCCCTTTAAAAACCCTGTATCTGGGAGGGGGAACGCCCTCCTTGCTTCCGCCTGAAGCCGTATCTTTGTGTCTTGAACTCTTGCACCGTGAGTTTGAACTCTCCTCTTTACAAGAATGGACGTTGGAAGTGAACCCGGAGCATACGGAGCCAGAGGCGCTGGCGCGCTGGGTGGCCGGTGGGGTCAATCGCGTGAGTCTGGGTGTGCAAAGCTTTGATAATGAGGTGTTAACGCGATGCGGACGTTTACACCAGCAAGGGCATATCTATACCGCCGTGGAGCGTATCCGTGAAGCGGGAATTAACAACTGGAGCCTGGATTTAATGTACGCCCTGCCCGGGCAAACCCTTGCGCAATGGCGAGAAACTCTGGATCGTGCCGTGGCGTTGGCTCCTCAGCACGTTTCTCTATATGCCCTGGAAATCCATCCACGCACCCGCTTTGGGTTTGAAAACATTCCCGATTTTTCTGAAGATCTCGCAGGGGAAATGTATGAACTGGCGTGTGAAACGCTGGGCAAAGCAGGGTACGTGCATTACGAAATCGCTAACTTTTGTCAGCCCGGATTTGCCAGTCAACACAATCAGGTGTACTGGCAAACCCGTCCGTTTCTGGCGGCGGGGGTGGGTGCGCACGGTTATCTTCAGGGGCGACGTTACGAAACACCCCGGGAACTCAGGGCTTATTACGCGCAGTGTGATGCCCGCTGTTGGAACTGGCAGACTACAAAAGCGCAAACGGAAGCAGAAGCGGTAGAAGAGTTTATGTTTCTGGGCTTAAGGCAGCTGGCCCGTGGTATTGTGTTTTCAGAGTTTGAAGCACGTTTTGGGCACCCGCTGGCGACGTATTATCCTCAATGTTTGCCTGAACTTCTACAACAGAAGTATTTGCTGCCCACAGAGCGCGGCCTGCGGCTGGCTCCTGAGGCGGTGGGGCTGAGCAATCGTATTTTTGCGGAGTTTCTGGATCCCTGTGTTCCGGGCCCTACTTTACCTGAGATGGTGCAATCTGACATAACGTGCTGATACAACGTAAATAGCAGGGAGAACATATGTTACTGATTTATGGTGTAACCGGATACACGGGCCGTCTGATGTCTGATCAGGCGGAGCAAGAAGGAGTTCCCCATTATATCGCCGGACGCAACCATGACCGGCTCGCGGCCCTTTCAACGGAGCTTGATCGTCCCTATCGCTGTTTCTCGTTGGAAGATATACAGGATCCCACGCAGCGGGCCCGCATTTTTGAGGGCGTGTCCGTGGTGCTTAACGCTGCGGGGCCTTTTGGGCGTACCGCTCCGGCGCTGATTCGCGCTTGTCTGGCAGAACAGGTGCACTATCTGGATCTGGCGGGAGAAGTCCCCGAGTTTTTGCGAGCTTTTAAGTATCATACCGCAGCACAAGAGGCCGGTATTACCCTCATACCGGGGGTGGGCTTTGGCGTTGTGCCCACAGATTTAATCGCAAAACAGCTTCATACAGACCTGCCTACAGCCACCCGCCTGACTCTGGCTTTTGAGACGCTGGGCAGCGTATCGCGGGGAACGCTGAATGTTTTGTTGAAAGACCTTTTTCGTCCCGGTTATCGGCGGGTGGGCGGCGTTTTAAAAACCGCTTATGCCGCCGAACAACAGCGGATTTTTCACTGGCCTGACGGTCAGAGAGAACTTGAGCGGCACGCCGTTTACAATCCCTGGCGTGCTGATTTAATGAGTGCCTTTATCAGCACGAAGATTCCCACCATTGAAACCTATACGGTTTTTCCGACGGCTTTATCTCGATTCATGATTAAAAAAAGAGTGGTGGGATTCTGGGAACATCAGCGCGTGCAACGCTTTTTAAGCTCTCTTACCGCTCGTTTGCCCGAAGGTCCCACTAACGCTCAGTTAGAGCAGGGGCATACCCGCCTCTGGGGCATGGCCTACGACGCAAAAGGGAACATGGCTGAGATCTGCCTGAAGGGACCAGAGGCCTATGTGTTCACCGCGCTCACAGCGGTAGAAATATCAAAGCGTCTGTTGGCAGGGCCTGTGTCTCCGGGATTTTCCACCCCTTCGCAAGTCATGGGATTCAAGGAATTGACGGCGTTACCTGGCGTCAAACGCTTGTCCTAAGTCAATTTTCTCAAGGCAATTCCCCGGTGAGGCTTTCCAGAAAAGCGACGATGTGTCGAGCGTCTTCTATGGGCATGTCTTTGCCCAGTTGCGTGCGAGCCATGGTGCGCACCGCCTCTTCCAGAGTAGCTACCTTACCATCGTGAAAATAGGGTGCCGTGCGGGCCACGTTTCTCAAACTGGGCACTTTAAACACGTATTTGTCTTCCGGGTTCCTGGTGATTTCGAAGCGGCCAAGATCCCCCGCATGTTGATAGGGTTGAATGACGCCAAATTTCTGGTATAGCGTACCGCCCACGCCCACGCCGTTGTGACAGGCATTGCACCCGTAATTTAAAAATGTTTCCAGGCCTTTTTGTGCTGTGGGCGACAGGGCTGAGGTATCTCCCTCCAAATACCGGTCAAAAGGTGCCGGAGTCAGCAATGTACGTTCAAAGGCGGCGATGGCCCTGGCCATATTCAGGTAGCTAATGTGATCCTGACCGTCTGTAAACGCCTGATCAAAGGCCTCGCGGTATTCGGGAATACTTTTAAGACGCGCAATAACGACCTCCTCACTTTCCATGGCCATTTCTGCGGGGTTGAGAATGGGGCCGCCTGCCTGGGCTTCCAGATCCGCAGCGCGACCGTCCCAGAACTGACTAAAATGCAAACTGGCATTGAGTACGGTGGGCGAATTTCGCTTGCCAGCCTGAGATTCGTGTCCAATGGAAGTGGGTAAATTATCGACACCGTAGGTGTTCAAATTATGGCAGCTATTGCAGCTTAAGGTACCACTTTTGGAAAGACGGGTATCGTGAAACAGCATTTTACCCAGACGCACTTTTTCGGGGGTAGTGGGATTTGCTTGAGGGGAATCGGGTTCTGCTTTTAAAGGGCGAAAAAATTGATTGGCCCGCTCTTGCAATGCTTTTTCAGCGTCCGGGTCTGTTTTTGTTTGTGTCTCCGAAGGACAAGCGGTAATGGCAAGCGCCAGACAAAGCAGCCCGGTATTTACAATAAAACGAAGAAAGGTTGGCATCAATATACTCCCTGTGTCCCTGTTTTAAATACTAAAGGCTGAAAAAGGGAGTGAACAAGGGGCTAAAAATCGTCGTCATCAATGTCTACAATAGAAAATGCGTCCGTGTCCTCAGGAGCAAAGGCATCGTCGTCTTCCAAAAAGTCCGGTGGATCTGTTAGACCTGATGGATCTGCTGGATCCGGGAGATTCGGCATTTCCAGAGGGGCCGTACCAGAAGTGTTGCGAATAGACTGTACAGGTGCACCTTCAGCAGATTGCTCCGGTGCGTTACGGTAGTCCGCAAACTCTTGCTCCAAAAGTGCCAGACGATTCTGAAAACGGTCCGTCAGACTCACCAGCATATTGCGAAAATCCAGCAAAGCGTGAACCAGTTCTTCCACCTGCTGGTCCGTCATTCCTTCTTGTTGTGCCATGAACCTTCCCTTTTTGCGTGAATGATGTCCATTATACACCTTCAATTCGTATGCTTTATTGCCGTGTGAATACGAGAGTTGAACGATCTGCGTACTGGAGAATCAGTGTGTGATAAGAAATCCGTGCCGCTCGGGTGGCTTTCAGGCGCCTTAGATAATCTTGTTCTTGTGTCATCAAGCGGGACGAGCAAGCGTTTTCCTCCACAGTTATTTTTTCAATATTGATAGCGCTACGGAGATCCCTATAGGGAGTGGGCGTAAAAACGATCAGGGGGTTTGATGTATAAGGCGTTGTGAAAGGATTACACCCGGTAAAACCTGATGCGCTATTTTTGTCAAAGCTTAATGTGAGTTGTGCATCCGGTAAAGGCAAAAGGCGTGTACCGTCAATCTCTGCGCGTTTGTAAACCCATGCGGTATTTTCCATAGGATTTTCAGGTGCTGTGTTGAAATGCAGGTTGAGACCGTTCTCATCACTGAGAATGAGTTGTTCTGCGCTCTGGGTGGCCCATTTGATTTCCTTTAACTGTCTGATAAAACGGTCTTCTAGCTCCTGTCGCTTTGGGGAACAGGTTTTATTACCCCCTCCCCATAAGTTATAAAGTTCAAGACGTTTCTCTGTTTGTGTGTAACGGCCATAAAATGAGTGGCATCCTGAATAACCAAACACTTCATCTTCTGAAAAGCCCAGAGTGACCCGAGAAGGACCGATAGGTTTTTCGTAGACCCACGCGGTATTTTTAACCCTGTGCACGGGAGGCTCTTGCACCGGCGTTATTTTTGGCTTTTCTTGTGGGACACTGACTTTCTCATCGGAAGGGGTTGTGTTTGCGTCAGCGGTATTTTCTACGCGAGGGGCGTTTTCTAATGGAATGGGACTGCTGCGGTTGACTTAAGGGAGAGCTACTCGTGGGGAAGTTTCGAGGGAAAAACAGTTGGCTGGGAAAGTGCGTTGCAACTGTTTGATAAAATAATAACTAGAAGACAGAGTATCCGGGTGCTCATGCTCCCCATTATACCCAACGAAAGAAAGTGTTTTTTCATGAATCGTTTTCATTTTTTCCAGATTTTATTCGTGACAGGTGTGCTCGCGGGCTGTGCACCTGGTGGTTCGAACAGTATTCCAGCCGTTGCTGAATCTGCTGCCAACGAACGCGTTGATTCTGAAGCCTTTGTGATTGAAGAAGTGACTTCGCCGAATCAAAAGAAAACGGCGCTACTCAGGGGAACTCCTTCAACGCTTCCTTTCAACATTTATGACGATGTGCATGTGGTGATTCAGGAAGCCGGTCAACCTGACAAACGTATTTCTCTCAATAGCACGTTTCAACAAGATGACCGCTTGCATCGGGATGTTTTGTGGTGGGATGGAAATGAGCATCTGTTTTTGACAACGAAGTCTGTATCAGAGGATGCCTCTTCTACCCAATTAGCGATTTATCGTTACGGTCTTCAGGAGGGTCAGTCGCCCGAAAAGTATCTGGTGCTTCCGACGAATGCAGAACAGTTTTCTGTTAAAAACCAGCGTTTTTACTTTTTGCAGGACCAACAACTCCTGATGCTTGAAGCGGATAAAACCCTGAAAACCGTGGCCCGCTTTGAACAGCGTCCTGATTTTATCTGGGCCACAGCCCTTGATGATACCTGGTTGGTGGCGGTAGAGCCCGAAACGGCTTTTGCGATTCAGCGGACGCCACCACGGCCCAGACAATTTTACGCCATTAATCTGAAAGAGAAGCAGGTAACGGCTTGCTATGCTGCTGAATCATTTTCAGTGCCTCAGGGAAATAACCCGCTCTGTCCAGATAGATTATGACAAAACGGGTTAGAGCAAAAAGCGTCAGCATAAATGGAGCCAGAGTTAATGTTTACTCTGACAGCGCTTCAAAAATAAGCTGTGCATTGGTGTCATAGGTCAGGATCAGCATGCCGTTTTCCTGACGGGCCTGAGAGACTTTTGCCAGTCGTTTCAGATAATCCGCTTCCTGCTCCATCAGGCCATCATTGAGGCAAAATCTTTCTGTATTAAACAGGGCTGAAAATGACAGCATTTGCGCTTTCTGGGTGTAGTCTCCACCGAAGGTGTTACATCCTGCACTGCCAGAAACACTGTTTTCAGAAAAATTCAGCGTGACTTCCGTGTCCGGTAAAACTTCAGTGGCTGTACCGTTGATTTCCGTACGTAGGTAGCTCCAGCGTGTGTTTTCGAGGGCTTTAACCGTCGCCGCTTCTTTTTTGACCACTTCAATAAGCGTAGTTTTAATAGAGGAAGCGTCTGCTGGGGGATTTTCCACTTTTTCTTCTTTAACTTTGAGCTCGTAAGCAAAACCCGATTCATAATCAAACCCCTCAATGCGGTCATAAAAGAGTTCCCAATCCTGAGATGCGCTTTCTCGTACCCGCAAACAGGTTCTTAGTCCCACACCTGTACACGTGGCCATCTTACTGTCCACGAACAGGGTTTTAACATTTTCATTGGTTTCATTGTTGTCGCCGCCGTTATCTACAATGGGGGCGTTAGTGGCAGAGGGCTCTGGCTCATTCGGCTGGAGTTGGGCTTCGGTGCCGCAACTGGTCAATATGCCGCTCATCAAAAGGGTTGTGGTTAAGATTAATTTTTTCATCGTGATCTCCTGAATTCTTTTGTTTACTTTATGTCAACTTTATTTGTGTTTTCATCATAACCCATGTTTACCTGTAAGTAAAGTTTTTTGACATAAAAATCTTGCAAACAAAAATTCCCCGGAAAATTTTGAGGGTTTTCCGGGGGCTACCTGTGCGTCAGGACGCTACTGTGGTGACGCTATTTAAATTTGCGCCAGCTCTTTCTTTTCAGCGTCAGCGGCTTTTTTCGCTTCGGCTTCTTTTTCCGCCAGCTCAGCGTTTTCTTTGCTAAAGTCTCTCAATGGCAGATTATAATGCTCGCGCACCTTGTTTTCAATTTCCTGACGGATGGCGTGGTTTTCTTTGAGGAAGTTACGGGCTTTGTCTCGTCCCTGTCCCACCTTATCGCCGTTGTAGGAGTACCAGGAACCACTCTTTTGAATGATGTCCACCGACTCGGCCAGATCGAGAATGCAGCCTTCTTTAGAAACACCTTCACCGTAAATCATGTCTACAGCGGTGGTTTTAAAGGGGGGAGCCACTTTGTTTTTCACCACTTTGATCTTCACGGCGTTACCCACCATCTCACCATCTTTTTTCATGGTTTCAGCACGACGTACTTCCAGACGTACGGAGGAGTAGAAGCGCAGGGCACGTCCACCAGGAGTTGTTTCCGGGTTGCCAAACATCACGCCGACTTTTTCTCGCAGCTGGTTAACAAAAATAACCACAGCGTTGGATCGGGCGACCACCGGGGTGAGTTTTCTCAGCGCCTGAGACATCAGGCGAGCCTGTAATCCCACGTGGGTATCTCCCATTTCTCCTTCAATTTCGTTTTTGGTGACCAGAGCTGCTACGGAGTCCAGTACGATAATGTCCACAGCGTTACTGCGGATTAACTGTTCCATAATTTCGAGGGCTTCTTCACCGGTATTGGGTTGAGCCACCAGCAGGGATTCCGTATCCACGCCAATGGCTTTAGCGTATTCAGGATCCAGGGCGTGTTCCACGTCCACAAATGCGGCCACACCACCCTGTTTCTGGGCCTCTGCTACCGCATGCAATGTAATGGTGGTTTTACCGCCGGATTCTACACCAAATACCTCAATGACACGACCGCGAGGAAAACCGCCGACGCCGAGGGCCACGTCCAGACTCAATGCACCTGTGGGAATGGCGTCCACGCGGGTATTGGGCTTATCTCCGAGGCGCATGATGGCGCCCTTACCAAAATTCTTTTCAATCGCACTGACGGCGAGTTCAAGGGCTTTGCGCTTTTCCTGGGGCACAAAAGATAAATTATTTGACATGTCTCTATTCCTTTGACTTGATTTACAGGCATTGTACGGGGGTAACATAGAAGGAGTCTATGAACGCTTTGTGTACAAGAATCGGATATACATAATTATACCATATGTATTCATATGTATAAGCGTGTTTGTCAAAAGTTTTGAAATCTTTGTGGACTTTAAGGGTGTTAGAGCTGTGTTATACTCCTATAATGGAGTGGTAACGCGATATAGAGCATGATAGAAGCAAGCAATAGAGAAGTCCGAGAACTGGTCTGTAACACCTGTGGTTTCGTCAATATGATTGGCGAAAAGTACTGTAGTGAATGCGGTGCTCCTCTCAGTATGTCCACGTCCGTGGACGTGTCTCAGGCGGAATCTCCAAACGACTTTGATGAGGATTTTGAAGATCCGATTCCGCGAAAACCCGTTACCGAAACCATCACGAACCCCCCGGCCGCTTCTGAAAGTTCCCCTTTTCCCAAACCCCAGCCCCCGCCGGAAAAAAAATGGAGCAATTGTCGCTACTGCGGCAGTAAAAACGCCTCCGGTACCCGTTATTGTTTTGAATGTGGCGCGCCCATGGTGTCCCATACAAATCCCAACCGCAGCGTGCAAAAAACAAAGTCAGCGGTGCGTTCACAAAACAATTATCGGCCCCAGGAAGAAGAAACGGAAGGCCCGGCGCCTTTACCCCCCAATACGGTACTTCAGGGGCGTTATCAGATCACCAAACGCATTGGTCAGGGCGGTATGGGTGCTATTTATTTAGCAGACGATTTGCGTTTTTCTCAGCGGGTGGCGGTGGTGAAAGAAATGTTGGATCATTTTACGGATCCCGATCAGCGCCGGACGGCCACCGCCAGCTTTGACCGCGAAGCAGAAATGCTGGCCAATTTAAGCCACCCCGGTATTCCTGAGGTGTATGACCGTTTTACCGAGGGCAACCGCCATTATCTGGTAATGGAATACATTGACGGCGGCGATCTTGAACAACGCATGATGCAGCAGGACAATAAGCCTTTTGCTGAACAGGACGTGCTCAACTGGGGCATTCAGATTTGCGATATTTTGCATTATTTGCACAGCCATAAACCCCCCATTATTTATCGGGATATGAAGCCTGCCAACCTGATCTTGAACAGCCAGGGCAAAATCAAAGTGGTGGACTTTGGTATTGCTCGCCATTTTAACCCCACCAAAAAAGGTACCATGATTGGCACACAGGGCTACGCCCCTGCTGAACAGTATCGGGGCCAGGTGGAGCCTCGCTCGGATATCTATGCCTTAGCGGCCACCATGCACCATTTGCTCACGGGCCGGGATCCCCAGGCGGAAGCACCTTTTACCTTTCCCGGGGTAAGAGAGCTCAACCCCGAGCTTTCCAGCCAGATCGACAAAATTATTACCCGTTGTTTGAGCATGGAAGCTGACGGCCGCTACCGAGACGCAGTAGAATTAAGTCAGGTCTTACAAAAAGCCTGTCATAACCCTCCGCCAGGATCCGGACCCATTCAGGCCACCACAGTGACTCTGAACGATAAAGGCATTTCCACGGCCCTGATCAAGCTGGGTCTGTCGCAGAAGCTCTTTTCGGTGGAATGGCTCGTGCGGGTCAATATTGTTTTGCTGATGCTGATTATTGTCTTACTCGTCATTCTTGTGGTGAAAAATTAATAAAGGATAAACCAAGTGAATACCTCTGGAAACTTAAATGCAGCGTTGACGGTGCCAGAAGCGCCCCTTGAAGAAGGCTATCTTCTGCGGAGCCGCTATCGTATAGATGCGTTTCTGGAAGTTAAATCGGGTGCTAATCTTTACCGTGCGGTAGATGAAGTGACCCATCTGACAGTTATTGTCAAAGAAAAAAAGCGGCCGCAGAGTCGAGCCACGCCTTCCCAAAAGGCCCTGCGCAATCCCTGGTATGACGAATTTACCATCTTGCGTTCTATTTCTTATCCCACTGTGGTTAAAGCGGTGGATATGTTTGAAGAAAACGCCCGCTACTATATTATTATTGAGCAATTGGAAGGTCGCGATCTGGGCTTTTTTCTCACCCGTGAAAAGGTGTCTGTGCACCAGTCCTGTGACTGGATGATCCAGCTTTGTCAGTCCCTGAGTCAGCTTCATCGCCGCAAAATTGCTCACCTGGACCTCAATCCCCGCTGTATTGTCGTCACCCATGATTTACAGCGGGTGCGCTTAACGGGCTTTACCCGGGCGCTGCAATTGCCCATCATGTTTCCTGTGCAAAGCGATACTCCCGGTTACAGCGCCCCTGAGCTGGAACTTCAGGAAACCCACGCCATTGATGAGCGAGCGGACATTTTTTCCCTGGGCGTGATCTGGCATCAGTTGGTGACGGGGATTAATCCCCTCAAGCACCGAAGAGACGAAGACGGTTTGCTGATCTTTCCCGAAATTACTTACTATGTGCCCGACATCAATCCGCAAATCAACAGCATTATTATGAAGATGCTGGAGCCGGACCCGCGCTATCGTTACGCCAGTATTGATGAGGCCAAGCGGGCAATTCTCAATCTGTTTCACAGTACGCCTTTTTATGCCAGTTTTATTACCGATGTGGGCGTGATCAGAGAGGCCAATGAGGACAGCTATTTTGTACAGGACTGGCACTATGTGAGTCAAACCCGTCAACTCAGTCACGGCATTTTTATTGTGGCTGACGGTATGGGCGGAGCTCAGGCCGGAGAGTATGCCAGTGCCATGGCCACTCGCGAAGTGTCAAATATTGTGAACGAAAGCTTTGAGCGACTCAAGCGCAACCCGGCCGAAGAAATCAACCTGCTAGATATTCTTGAGGAAGGCATTAAAAAAGCCAATAAGAGCATTTATGAGGCCGCCCGTCGCAATCCTGAATTGCAGGGCATGGGCACAACGGTGACCGCTGCGGTGGTGTATCAGGGCGTGGTGTATATAGGGCACGTGGGTGACAGTCGCGGTTATTTGCTTTCGCGCGGCGAAATTCAAAAAGTCACTCGCGATCACTCGCTGGTGGGCCGCCTGTTAGAAATTGGTCAGATTACCGAAGAAGAAGCCGCTGTCCACCCCCAGCGCAACCTGATTTACCGTTCTCTGGGGGCATACCCCAATGTAGAAGTGGATCTGTATGAACGTCCCTTTGTGCCGGGAAGCTCCCTCCTTTTGTGCTCTGACGGCCTGGTAGAGCACGTCAAAGATGAAGAAATCCACACTATGGTCACCGAATCCGAGGACCACTGGCGAGCCTGTAACAAACTGGTGAATACTGCCAATATTCGCGGTGGCGAAGACAACACCACCATTATTCTGGTGTACATGGACGATTTGCGCTAGGCACGAGGTGCGCATAAACACTAAAAAAGCCCTTCATTTATATAGAAGGGCTTTAAAAGTTAAAAGAGGGTGAACGACGGGAGTCGAACCCGCGAATGCCTGAACCACAATCAGGTGTCTTAACCACTTGACTACGCTCACCATATGAAGACGCGCCCGGCAGGAGTCGAACCTGCGACCGACGGTTTAGAAGACCGTTGCTCTATCCACTGAGCTACAAGCGCTTGTTCAGCTCAACTCCTTAGAGAGTTGTCTTAGAGCGGAAGACGAGACTCGAACTCGCGACAGTCTGCTTGGAAGGCAGATACTCTACCAACTGAGTTACTTCCGCTTGAGATAGTTAGTATAGCAAACCTTTTCTACGAGCCACAAGATAACCTCTGCACATTCCTCTGAAATTTTTCCCATGTGATTTAATGCCATGTTAAAATTCATAAGCTGTGCTCTGAAAGGAATCCCTCCATGCAACATTCTGAACACCTTACGGCTTTTCAAAGTCCTGATGCCGCCACCCGAATTCAGGCTCTGAAAGCTTTAAAAGAAACCTCTCCAGCGGATATTTTTCCCCATGTGGTGCCTTTGCTTTCAGACAGCCATGCCAAAGTGCAGGCTGCTGCTGCTTTTGCCTTGCGTTATTCCCATCAACCTCAGGCCCAGCCCCAACTGTTGGAATTGTTGCAATCCGAGCAAGCGGCGGTTAAAGTAGCGGCCTTGTTTACCCTCGGGGAATGGGCAGATCCTGAGGTGATCCCTCATTTGGCGCCATTGCTCAAGGAAGAATCACCGGTACTCAGAAGCCGAGCTGCTGAGGCGCTGGGTAAAGTGGGGGCTGAACAGGCCATTGAACCCCTTTACGAGGCCCTTGAAAACGAAGAACATCTCAAAGTGGCCCTACGTCTGGCAGAATCTTTGCTCTCTCTGGGAGATACCCGGGTGCTTTCGGTGCTGATGGCGGCCCTGGAATATGATGATAACGAAATTCGTAACCGGGCTGTGGAAATTCTGGTTAAACATCCTCAGGAAGCAGCCATTGCGGGGCTGATTGACATTCTTAAGGGCGAGGAGCAGGCGGCTCGTGCTGCCAGTGTCTTTGTGCTTAGCAACATCGGGCATCTGGATACAGAAGCGCTGGTGCCTCTCCTGAGTGACGATGTGCGTGCAGTGCGTTCGGGCATTGCGAAAGCCCTGGGCGAAATTGGAGATCCTGCGGTGATTCCCGCCATGATGGAAGCCCTGCATGACGAGGACCGTCGTGTGAGAACTCGTGCGGCACAGGCTCTGGGTAAGCTTCAGGCCCAGGAAGCCGTATTAGAGTTGGAGCAGGCTTTGGCACAGGATGATTCCAGACGGGTGCGCTGGCGTGCTGCGGAAGCTTTGCGTGCTCTCGCTGCCACTGAAACCACCGATACCTTTGTTCAGGCATTGGGTGATGAGGACAGTTCTGTGCGTCTGGAATGTCTACGGGCCCTGGCAGACTGGAAAGTCATCCACGCGCTGGAAGCGATTGTGGTTTGTCTTGAAGATCCCATTCGTCGGGTACGCTGTGGAGCAGCTCGGGCCCTGGGTGAACTGGGAGACTATCGCGCCCTCGGTCCTTTGCGAGATACGGTCTGGCAGGATGATGAAGAAAGCGTTCGTCTGGACTGTACGCGGGCCCTTGGAAAACTGCGTCAGTATCTCAAAGATACTGCTGAGGCCCTGCTCCAATTAGAGTCTCAGGCCTCTTTAACCCTCTCCGACGTGTTGCAAGATACCAGTCAGCGGGTGCGCTCAGAAGCTATTAAAGAACTGATAAAAGCCAATGCTTCGGTTGCTGTAGAGCCCCTTATAGAACTTTTAGACGAAGAGGACGCCACGCTGCGCGCTGAGGCAGCAGAAGCCCTCGGACAGCTTCAAAGTCCCGCAGCCTTTATGCCTTTATTTGAAAGCTTGTCTGATGGAGACAGCCAGGTGCGCAACGCGGCCGTTCAAGCGCTGGTGGAACTGGCTCAGGCCGGGGTGCCAGAAGAGCTTGTGCACGGTCTCATTCAGGGGCTTCAGAGTCAGGAAATGCGTTTGCGTACCAGTTGCTCACGGGTACTGAGCCAGATAGCCGAACAGATTATAGATATGCTTCTGCCCTATCTTTATCACGCAGATGAGCGCCTGCGTTCCAGCGTGGTGTTTGTGCTGGGTGAATCTGGTGACGGGCGTGCGCTGTCTTATCTGGTGAATGCTTTACAGGATAGTGAGGCTCGCGTACGCACAGCGGCTGCAGAAGCCGTAGAAAAAATAGCCAGTACCGCCATTGCCCCGCTGGCGGCGTCTTTAGATACGGCCACAGACGACCGCCTGAAAACCCGTTCGATACAGGCTATGGGCCGCTTATTGAAGCGGCTTCAGCCTCCTCTGGAACACGTACTTTCTGAGGAGAATGAAAATATGCGTCAACTGGCGCAAAAAGCCCTGCAGGGTGCTGATGAAAATACAGAGTTGGTAATATGAGTAATTACGTAGAATGCCCCTTGTGTGGGTTTGCTAATCCCGTTTCGAGACACGCCCTTGAGCGGGTCAAAATTCGCTGCGCCCGCTGCAAACTTTATTTAAAAACCGATCCCCACGCCAAGTTCCGGCATCTGGATCCGGCGGTCTATCGCCATTCCCTGGAAACAGAAGCTTTTAAAAAGCTTTCGTTGATGCCCGGTATCAATACGGTTTTGCAAAAGATGGCTCCACTACTCGAACAGCGGTATACAGAAACTTTTTTTGCAGCCAACGGTCTCAAGGTAGGACCTCAACAGTATCCTGATTTACATGCCAAATTAGAAAGTGCCTGTAAAATCCTCGGTTATACCAAAATTCCTGCACTCTATTTGTGTTTTCTGGATCTCAACGGTCAGTTGGATGCCTACAGTTTTTCTGCAGGAGATCAGTCTCCCTTTATTGTGCTGTCCCCTGAGGCGCTGGAGCGTTTAGAAGAAGAAGAGGTGCTGGCATTGCTGGCCCACGAACTGGGACATATTCAAATGGGAACGCTGCGTTATAAAATGGCGGCAGATGCCCTGGCTTCACTGGTGCACAAGGCCTTTAAGAAAACCCCCTTAGAGGTGTTTGCGGACAGTATTTCTTTGCCGGTACAGCAGGCGTTAATGGAATGGCGGGTTCACGCGAATCTGAGTGCGGATCGCTCTGCCATGCTGGTATTACAGGATCAGCAGGCGGTATTTTCTCTCTTGTTAAAATTAACGGGAGGCATTACCAGCAGGGCCAGTGTAGAAGCTTTCTTACAGCAGGCAGAAACCGTAGACAATGACTTGATTGCGCAGTGGCTGGATAAATACTGGCAACAGTTCTTGTTTAGCCGTAAACTTCCGCCTTTTTCCGTATGGCGCGCCGGACAGCTGGCCAATTGGTCAAAGCCCAGTCGCAAAGGCTACGGTTTCCAGGACATTGTCAAAATCTTCGCGGTGAGTGAATAAATCAGCGGGCTGACGATCTAGAGAATCATGGCGATTTTCCATTCGCCATCCACGGGTTGAAGCACATAATCGAAGTTTTGCACGTCAATGGCATCACCTTCTGTGTTCAGACGCTGACGATTGACCGTGACCCGGCGCACGTTGACCACAGCCCGCTGCGATTCAACTTCCGTAAAACTGACGCTATCAATTTTATACTGAATATCCTGAGGCAGCAGTCGCTCGTAGATATCACGGGCATCTTCTCGGTCAAAAAGAAAGGCTCTGGCAAATAAATCAAAGTTTTTGTCCCGGAGACCGTTGATGCTATTCTCAATGGGTAACAGCAGTTCCTTGCGGGTGTCCTCATCCACCTTACTGCGGCTTTCTCTATCCAGCAGACTTTCTAAGAAGGCTTTATCCACATTAACGATGGTTTCTTGCCGGACGTCTATGGGGGTGGGGCAACCGCTCAATAGAAGAGGTGCCAGACTGAAACTCAAAATCAGTAGTGTTCTTACCATATCATTATGACCCTTAAATTTTTTTATTATAGCTCAAAAGCCGCCGTTTTACAGAAAACGACGGCTTTTTGTTAGTGGGCAATTTTAAATTTAGCGATTGGCGTAGGAGCTGATTTCGCGGTGAACCAGTTTCCAGGCGTCACGCTTGGAAGGACCGTGCTCCATGATTAAGCCAAAGATACGGCTGTAGTTGGCCTGATAGTAGCGGGCCGCGCGGTAGGTGTCCCAACGCACGTAGTTGACGTCGTAAGAATTGCGGTTATAGTCAATGATCTCGCCAAAGGTGGGCATGAGCATAGCGGCTTTGTTGGGGAGCAGTTTATAGTGACGCTCAGCGGGTGGGTTGTGAACGTCCTGATAAGGCAGGGTGCGTCCGTTAACACTCAGGGCGTTGGCCAGAACGTCAAGCAGGATAAAGCGGCGCATTTCGGTGCGGCTGGGCTTATAAAGACTCTGGACTTCACGATAAGCGGAGTTGATGTACTTGTTGAAGTGGCCTCTGGCATAGCGCTCGCTCATGTATTTGCGATCTTCGTAAACGGTGTCTGAACTATAGCGAATATGATCCGAAAAATCACTGTAGTTTTCAAAAGGCAGTGAGCCGAAGGGGCTATCAAAAGGGCTTTGTGCATTCAGGCTGCCTTCTGCGGCAAAAACCCGGTCAGCAGGATAGCTTTTGTTTTTGTTTTGTTCAGCAATATTGTCAAATTGAGAAGGAGCCACCTGAACCTGGCGGTTTTCGATGAGGGGGCCTTCTTGTTTCTCGACTTTTCCGGCGTTGAATTGACCGATGCGCTGGCCTGCAGGAAGTGCGCGAGCGTTAGGAGCGGTGGGAATGCCCTGGCGGAAAACGGGCTGAGGAGAACCACAGGCGCTCAGAGCCATAGCGGCGAGGGAGAGAAGAAGAATAGATTTTTTCAAGGGATTAGGTTTCCTTAAATATGATGAGTGATACACTTATTATGCTACAGCTCTCTAAAAAACTGAAGTTAATTTTTGTGTATTAACCAAAAATTAACTTTAAAATATATCTTTATTAACCTCAAATCAAAAAGTTAGTCGTATTTTGTCCCAATCATTTTCTTCCACACCGCAACCCTATCTTTCTCGTTTTACCTTGCAGGGACATCGCCTGCTGGATACTTCTATTAAAAAACAGCTCAAGCATATTGTGCGTCAGCTATCGCAGGATCACGTTCAGGGGGAACTCGCCGCCATCTGGCTGGGGGGAAGCTATGGTCGTGGAGAAGGCGCAGTGAGGCGTTCAGAAAACACCGAAACGGTGGTAGGTGACTACGATATCTTTCTCATGTACCATCAGGCCGCGCAGGCAAAGGCCTGCGAAAAGAAGTTTCCGCAGTGGGAGCATCGTCTTCAACAGCTGATCGGATTTCAGGTGGATTTAAAAACCCCCGGCACCCTGGAAAACCTTTATGCTATCACGGATCATTTTTACTGGCAAAATTTATGTTTATGTCATCAGAAACTGTGGGTTTCTCCCCGATTAGAACGCCAGCAAAAGCAGGTGTCCATGACCTTGCATACCCTGCAGCCAGCATACGCGCTGGATTTGCTTTTGCAGGGCGTCAAGCGTCTGTTGTCCGGGGAGTGCGGGGGCGATGTGCTACTGGGCTTTGGAGATGCCCTGTTACTGGAACATAAGGTTTATGCCCATACGCTACAGGGGCGTCTTCAAAAAATGTATACCCTGCAGCATGAGCTGGGCATCGTCTGGCTGCGGGAGCTGTTTTTTGCTTACCAGGACGCTATCCGAGAGCGTTTGTATCCTACAGAGCAATCTTTGCACCTGTCTCAGGCAAAACTCAACGAGGTGGCCTGTACCGTAATTGGCGCCTATTTTACGGGCATTGAGGCAGAACAGTTGCTCACCCGTAATCCGAAGGTGTTTTCTTCAGTGGTAACTAACTTAAAACATAAAAAAGAGCGCATGGCATTACTGGGACTTTGCTTATTACAACCCCGGCTTTTGCCCGGGGTGATCCGCAAGTCTTTTTTGCCCCGTCATGTTTATCAGGCCATGCATAAAGCATCGCCCGTGCAACAAAAACAGGGACTCACCGACTATTTTTTAAGAACCCTCAAAATCCTCTACGCGAATAATGCTGTCTACCGTATGGATAATATCTAGCTGCTGGATTTTGGCCACCACCTGACGCAGTTTGAGTTCAGACACCGGGTGGGTGATAATCACCAGTTCGGCCCGGCCCTGTGCATGTTTTTTCTGAGTCAGCGTATGAATACTCATGTCCGCTTCTCCCATCAGTGCGCCCAGTTGTCCCAGAACTCCCGTACGGTCTTCTGCCTGAAGCCGTAAGTAGTAACGGTTCATCACCTTTTCCGCCGGGGCCAGCTCCGCTTCCTGAGGTGGATGCTGGCAGCCCATGAGTAAATTGGGGGGCGCGTCCATCTCCACAGCAATATTTAAAATATCGCTCACCACCGCACTAGCGGTAGGCATGCCTCCGGCTCCCTTGCCATAAAACATCAGATCACCCACGGCGTCGCCTTGCACCAGCAGCGCATTATAAACGCCGTTAACAGAGGCCAGCGGATGCTGAGCGGGAATCATTGTAGGATGAACGCGGGTTTCAAAGCCGTGGGCTCCCCGTTTGGCAATGGCTAGCAGTTTAATCACGTAGCCCAGTTCTTTGGCATGGGCAATGTCCTGAGCTGAAATACGCTGGATGCCCACCCGGTGAATGGCGTCTACCGGAATACGCCGATCAAAAATCAAAGAGGCCAGAATACCGATTTTATAGACCGCATCAAAGGCTTCCACATCATCAGTGGGGTCCGATTCAGCAAACCCCTTGTCTTGAGCTTCTTTGAGTACCTCGCCAAAATCTCGACCTGCTTCGGTCATGGCGGACAGAATATAGTTGGTGGTGCCGTTAATAATACCGTAGATAGAGTGTAAATGATTGGCAATCAGACTGCGTTTGAGGGTTTGAATAATGGGAATACCGCCTGCTACAGCGGCTTCATAGTAAATAGCACAGCCGTTTTCGTTGGCGGCGTCAAACAGTTCAGCACCGTGTTTGGCCATCAGCTCTTTATTGGCGGTGACTACGTGCTTGCCCGCATGGAGGGCTTTAAGTAGGTATTCACGGCTGTCTTCCACGCCCCCCATAACTTCCACCACGATTTGAATATCCGGGTGGGTCAAAATGTCGTCGGGATTGGTGGTCAGCTGTTCCGGACGCAGGCCGGGGCGGCTTTTACCGGGGGTTTTTACCAGCGCCCCACGGATCACCAGTTGAGCTTCTGTGCGTTGACCGTAATTTGTAGCCTTGTCCTGTAAAAGTTTGACCACCGACTGGCCCACGGTGCCACAGCCCAGAAGTCCGATGCCTATTTCCATTGTTTTCCTCTTTTGTTATTTTGATTCAAATTCTTCTACGTCAATTTGCTGTTCTTCTTTGATGGGCATTTCGATATATACACGCCCTTCGAGATACATTTCTTTGTCACGGGTTTTTACATCCATGGTGTCTGCGGTCATATAGGTGCCCTTACTGGTACGCACCTTGCTGCGGGTGGTTGAGCTCAGGCTTTCGTCCGACTTTTTCCAGAGCATATCGTCGGTGAGCACAATATCTCTGGTGTCGGTAATGATTTTCACGTCCTCTTCCATACGCAGGTCTTCCTGGTTGCGATCGTAGGTAGCTTTGCGCGCTTCCCACACAATGCGACGCCGCTTGTTTTCGTCAATGTCCCCATCACCGAGATCCTTTTCCCAGTTCTTCATATTGAAAAATTCACCGTGGGGTTTGTTGGCCCCTTCCAAAAAGTTCACATAACGATCGTCACGGGTCACTTCCACTTCATCTGCAAAGATCACAAAAAATGGAGTGCCCTGTTTGCGTCCGCGCATAACCACATCGTAAAAACGCAGCTCCACCTGATCTTGTACCTGTTGAGGGGGTTCTACCGCTGCCGGATTACGGGCGCTCATACGCCACAAACCGTAGCCTGAAAGACCCACTACCGCAATAATGGCCACAGGAATCATCCAGGGGCGAAAAGCGTGTCTGAGATAGTAGGGTTTGTTTAAACGCTGCCAGAGGCTCAAGGGCGTTTCTCCAGAAGATCAATGCAAACGTCTCCGTATTCACGGGTTTCACAAAAATCCCACGTATCTGGCAACGACCAGGTTTTATGACGCTTACGATATTCCACACAAAGAGTGACCGGACGCTGGGCGGGTAATGTGTTGAGTACTTCGAGCACGTAACTGTAGAGTTTTTCGTAGTCATAGGGCGGGTCAAAGTAAATAAAATCTACGTCTATAGACCGCTGCCGCTGAATGAATTTTTGCACCTGACTTTTGTAGCATTGCCCTGCCTGAGAGAGCTTCAGGGTGCGCAAATTTTCTTTGAGGAATTGCAGGGCCCGTGCGTTTTGTTCTACAAAGGTGACCTGTGCCGCTCCCCGGCTGAGAGCTTCTAAACCAATCACCCCCGAGCCGGAACACAGGTCCCACCAGTGGCTGTCTGGTAAGTCCTCACGCCAGCGATGAAAAAGCGCCTCACGTACCCGCGCCGGGGTAGGACGAATTTCTGGCCGATCCAGCCATTTAATGTGGCGACCGCCGTGGTCACCTCCGGTGAGTTTTAACATACGTTCAGTGTATCAAGAGGGAGAGGGACTCTGCCAGACACCGTATAAAAAAATGAGCACCATCGTGTAAACGCTTATGAGGAGCCAGGCTTCCTGATGCTGGCCAGGAAATCGAAAAATGAGGGCAATATCTCCCATCAAGGCCACCGGCCGGGAGATCACATCCCAGCTGTTCCAACGTAGAATGCGTCCCAGATAAATACCCAGACCCGTGAGGGGCCACAGCAAAAAAGTAAGGACACTGAGCCCACGGGGAGAGGCTTGTGCTCCCAGGGTGATTTGTACCCAGTTAAGAGAAATAAAGCCCGCAAATAAACCGCTGAAGGCGGCACTGCACAGCATGATAGGGTCATACCAGAAGGGCATTGAAAAGGGACGATACACATGCATTAAATCGGTGAGCATATAGGGGGCGTTGGGAAAAAAGCTCAGCCAGAGGGGAAACAATAGCCAGCTTAACGTTAACTTTAGCGGGTCTGAGACAGGATGAAGCAGGCGTATGGCCCCTGCCACCACCAGTGGAATAAAGGCCAGCATTAAGTTCCAATATAAAAAACCATAGTGTACGGTGCCCGTAACGGCCTGACGATAAACCACCAGACCCAGCGTCACGCCCAGCAGTCCCAGGGTATAAAGCAGTCGCCCCATTATTTTCCGTGGCAGTGAATTTTGAAAGAGGAACCGTTGGCGTCACTGCGTTCCAGGGTGAGCTCTGCATCTAAACTGCGCGCAATATCCGCACAGAGAAACAGTCCCACTCCGTTGCCGCGGCGCCCATTTTGATCTTTGGAAGAGGTGACTTTTTGCTTAAACAACTGCTGTTGTTTTTTTTGCGGAATACCTATACCCGTATCCTCTACGTAAATATTGACCTTAGACACAAGGGATTCTACCCGAATAGAAATACGGCCTTTACGGGGGGTGAATTTGACACTATTCGACAACAGATTATAAAAAATGGAGCACCACAAGTGTAAATTGCCCCGAAGCTGTATATCGCGTTGCGGGCGTTGCACTTCCAGGGCCTTGTCATAAATATGAAAGGTCAGGCTTTCCAGGACCTCATTTAAAATGCGGTCCAGAGACACGTATTCGGGGGCGTTATCCTCTACGGACTTATTTTTTTCCATCAAACGTTTAAGCATGGAAACCGCCGTTTCGCTCTGGCTTTTAATATGGTCAATCATCAGTTCATAATCGTCGCTCTCTTCGGAGCTTTCGTTGAGATAGCAGGCCAGAGTATATACATTACCCATCACCCCCATCAGATCGTGAAAGGTCAGCCGCAGCTGTTGTTTGAGCTGTTTTCGTTCGGCTTCCCACTGGGCCAGGGTCTGATCTTTGAGTTGTTGCTGGGTGTCCAGATGCCGCTTGACGCTTTTGAGCAGGGTACGGGGGTAGACGGGCTTAACCAGATAGTCGTTGGCCCCCAGAGACAGGGCGTTGAGAATGTCTCCGCTGGTATTTTGGCCCGTTAAAAACAAGAAGGGCGTCAGTTTGACCGCTTCGCTGGCCCGCACTGCTTCAAGAAAGTCAGTACCGCTCATCTCCGGCATTTGAATATCGCAGATAATCAGGGCGGGCCGATCCTTCTCGATATGCTCAAGGGCCTGTGCCGCACTTAAAAAGGTGCGGCAGGTATAGCCCGACATTTTGAGGGTTTCCTCCACAATATCTATAATATGTAACTCGTCGTCGATAATATAGATCAGTGGAGCGCCCATTACTGAATACCGTAGGCGTCTTGCAAAGTTCGCACATCCTGACGGGTAAGCACCTCAATAAAGGCCGGAGCCCCCGCTAATTGGTAGTTTTGCAAAAACTGTTGAAGTTCCTCAAGCGTATGGCCGTTACGTTTGAGTTCGTTAAGGTCCACATAAATTTGTGAGGCCAGCATGTCATAAACCAGAGGGATGTTATTGTCCTGATGATCAAAGGCATTATTGAGTGCCGCTTTAACCGCTTCTGCTTTAATGACCGTGCTGCCTGCGAGTGTGCTCAGCGGTGAGCCGCCGTGATCGGCACTCAGCACCATGACAAAATTGTCTTTGCCCACTTTTTTTTCAAAAGCGCTGACAATCTTGCGCAATTCTTTGTCCTGTTGGGCCAGCACACTCCCACATTCATCGCTTTGCCAGCCGAAAGCGTGCCCGCAGGCATCCGTGGACTTTAGCGTCAAATATACCAGATCGGTAATGTCGTCTTCACCCACGGGTTCATTGGCAAGCAGAGACCGAAACACTTCGCTATCAAACATGGCCTGGGCCGGTGTTTTATTGACGTCTTTTAAATTATTGACGTCGTGTCCAAACCACAGGTTCTGTGGGTCCAGAATGTTTTTTAAAAAGGGGCGAATTTGCAGAGACTTCAGGTAATCAGGCAGGTGATAATAGTTGCTATTGGTGGTCACTCCGCCGGTATTGCGATCATAGAAAACGGCAATGTCTTTGTCGCCATGGGCGAATAAGCTGCCGTGCCCTGCCATACCCATGGCGGCGCGATCGGCGTAGGCATAGGAAATCACTACCGCTTTGTTATCGTTTTCGCGATCCCAGTGATCCGCAAGGGAAGGGCTATCGATAAACACCGGCGACTGTTTTCGCCCGAGCAAGGACTGCCGCTCACCGAGAGCGGGCATATAAAAGCGATTGGAAATGATGCCGTGCTGATACGGGTAAGCGCCGCTGCCCACTCCTACGTGGCCCACAGCGGTTTCCACATCCAGATGACTGACTTCTGCATGGGTATACAGGGTGCCCTTGTGCATGAGCTCTCTAATAAAAGGCCAGGCCTTCGGGTGGGCGCTGTAATACTGCCAGCCGGTCTGATCAAATAAGACGGTGAGAATAGCTTTGGGCGGACGGGAAAAGGGTTTGAAGGGGGCCGTGAGCACCTGACCGTGTAAAGCGTCTAAAGGTGGGGTACTGTCCATCAGATGAGCGTAGGTGGGCACGAGATCCTGCTGGGTGACGGGCTGAGGCAATTGCTGTCCAGCTTTTACGTAGCCGGGACCATAAAAGAGCATGGGGATTTTAACGTCGTAATCCCAGACGTGGCCATGGGTCGCACCATCGTGAGAGGTTTTTTTGCCATTGATATAGCTATAGCCGTCGTGGGCGTAATTACCCGATTGGAACATAACCGGCGAATATTTGCGGGGTAAAAAAAACAAATGACCACTGCGCCGTGGAGAATAGGAATAGGCCAAGGCTTTATGAAAGCGTTGTTGGGTGGTGCGGAGTTCCAGCGCATCGGGGGACGCGTAGGTCATGTTCAGTTGCGGAAGGGGCTTTTCTGGTGCGGACTCTTGTGCCAGGACGGAGGGCGCTAAACACAGAAAAGCCAGGGCAGCTTGTGTTGCCCTGGGCAATGTGATCATGAGGCTTTACGCTTCGCCACCGTCAAGCTTGGCTTTCAGAGCAGCCAGATCGTCATCCACGCTAGAGCCTGCTTCTAACATGGCGAATTCGTTTTCAATGCTGCTGCTGCCACCGGATTCCAACAGACTCATATCGCTATAAGCTGCGGCCAGGGCTTCTTTTTCCATGACTTTGTCTTCCATGCGTGAGAAGGCAGACAAAGCTTTGCCTGTATTCATTTTGCCCATGGTTTTATGGATTTGTTCCTGGGCTTTGGCCTGACGGGTGCGCGCAATCAGGAGATCTTTTTTGATGCGAGCTTCGTTGATTTTTCCATCTAGCTGACTGAGCTGTTTTTTCAGGTTTTCTACGTTTGCACTCTGATTCTGCCACTGGGCTTGAAAGCCTTCAGCGGTGGTGTTATAGGTGTTGCGGCGATTGAGAGCTTCGCGCGCCAGGTCTTCACGGCCGCTCTTGAGGGCCAGAGTCGCCTTTTCTTCCCAGCCTTTGGCCTGTTTGTCGTTTTGCAAATACTGTTGGTGCAGCTTTTTTTCGGTTTGAATGGCCATGGCCACTTCTTTGCGCACTTCGATCAGGTCACGCTCCATGTCTACCATGAGCTGCTTGAGCATTTTTTCTGGATCTTCAGCCTTGTCGATCATATCGTTAATATTTGACTTGAAAACGGTGGATAAGCGATTAAAAATTCCCATGTTAAACATCTCCTTACAACGTGCCAGAATTATAACATAGCCCCGTTCAATCCTAAAATGGGAGGTGCTGTACACTGGGGTAGATTTATTCGTACAGAAAGAACTGAAAGTCATGTCCAACCCCGTTATTTTTAGTGTTGATGACGATTCCGATATCCTCAGCACCATTCGTTTTGCGCTCTCTCAACGCTATACGGTAGAGACCGAAACCTCACCCAGGCAGCCCTTCAGGTGCAACCGGACGTGATTTTACTGGATCTGGATATGCCAGAAATGACGGGCATAGAACTGTGTTATGCCCTCCAGAATTTACCCCAGTGTGCCAATATGCCGGTCATTTTTCTCACGGCATCAAAGGCCAAAGAAAATCGGTTGATGGCCTTCCAGGCGGGGGCGGTGGGGTATTTGAATAAACCCATGGACGCCACAAAGCTCCTGGATACGGTGGCCAAATATGTCAAGGTGTCTCAAAACTGGAAGGCGGATCAGACGAAGCTTGAAAAGCAAGGGGCCTCTCCCGAAAATAAGCCCGCTTTACTCACGGGGTTTCCGGGTTTTAAGCAATATCTTCACAATACCCTCGGACTTGAAATTTCAGAAGATTTTACGCCGGAGCGTATGTACTTTTTTGCAGGGGATTTTGGCCTGAGCAAAGCTGCATTAGCTGAGTTATTGGCACAGTTTATTAAAAAAGATTATTTGGCGACCCTTGCACCAGAACATCTGGTATTGGACGCGCTGCCAGCGGCTTTTTCCGGGGAACTGGGGAAAGTGGGAGGCACACTGGTGCCGAGTCGTTCTCCTGTGGCTACAGCGGCGGTAGACGATCTCTATGCAGACCTTATGGATGAAATTACGGCCAAAAGTCAGTTTGCGTCAGAGCCGGAACCAGAACTTGACGAAGATTTTTCTGAAACTGACGATGCACCGCTGATTTCGTCTGGTGAACCAGCTCATTGAAGACGCCTATTTGATGAAAGCTTCAGATATTCATATTGAACCCTGGGAGGATGCGGTGGTCGTGCGCTATCGCATTGACAGGGAACTCAAAGAAATGCGCCGTTTAAAGCCGCAGAAAATGATTCAGGCCACGGCCCCCATGAATTATGGCGAAAAAATTGTCATGCGGATTTTAGACAAGCAAAAGTCTACCCTGCCTCTGGCGGAGCTGGGCTTTTCTGCTCACAACCTTGGAGTATACCGGGATAAAATCAAAACGCCCTACGGCATGGTGCTCCACGTGGGGTCCACGGGCTCCGGCAAATCCATGACCGCTGAAAAACTCAAGCGTGTGGCGGTGGAAAATGGTATGATTACTCTGTTTTGGGACGGATTAGAAAAAGTCCTTAACGGGGTGAGCTCCCTGGAAGAACTGCTGGCCCGGGTCAAACCCGACGAATTTGACTGCCGCCCCTTCTGGTGGTCTGAACGCTTTAATCTCTCTTGACTTAATGTATCTCTTTAAAAAGGTTGAACGATGACGAACGAATCTCCCCTTGTCCTTGTGATTGACGATGTAGCACAGAATTTACAAGTCTTGAACGCCAGTCTGGCCGAGCATGGTTATCGCGTGGCGGCCGCCAAAAGTGGTGAACAGGCTTTTAAGGCCCTTGAACGGATTCAACCGGATCTAATTTTGCTGGATATTATGATGCCCGATATGGACGGTTATGAAGTGTGTGAACGCCTGAAGTCTAATCGTCGTACCAAAAATATCCCCGTCATTTTTCTGACGGCAAAATCCGAGTCCACGGACCTGATCAAAGGCTTTGAAAGCGGTGGTGTGGACTATATCATTAAGCCCTTTCAAACTCCTGAACTTATTGCTCGGGTCAAAACCCACACTGAACTCAAGCGCAACCGGGATCTGATTCTGGAGTACTCATTACAAATCAAAGATCGTGCCACGGAGCTAGAGCGCTTAAACGACGAGAAAAACCAGTTTCTGGGCATCGCCTCCCACGATTTAAAAAACCCGCTGGGCAATATTTTAACCCTGTCTCAGCTCATGAAAAGCATGCCCGATCCCGATCCCAAACAGCTCGATGAATTTATGGCGATCATTGAGCGCTCTGCCAAAAAAATGCTCAGCATTATTGAGAACCTGTTGGATGTGAACCGGATTGAATCAGGAGAACTCAAAGTCAAAAAAGACACTATTGAGCTCAGAGAAGCGCTCACCCAGGTGAAAGACAGCTTTTTGAAAGCCGCAGAAAAAAAGGCCATCACCGTGCATTTTTCTGTGCCAGAATCGCCCGTGGAATGCCGCACAGATCCTATGTTGCTATCGCAAATTCTGGACAATTTGGTGTCTAATGCCATCAAGTACTCTCCCAAAGAAAAACAGGTGTGGATCACGTTAGAGCAGACCGCAGAGGCGGCTTTGATTCATATCAAAGACGAAGGTCCCGGTTTTTCGGAAATGGATCAGGCCAAACTTTACCAGAAGTTTGCCCGGTTGACGGCCCAGCCCACCGGCGGTGAAAGCTCTACCGGCCTGGGTTTATCCATTGTGAAAAAACTGGTAGAAGCCGTTGATGGTGACATTGCTTTGGAAAGCGAAGTCAACCAGGGCAGTACCTTTATCCTCACCTTACCTCTCTCATAAGGAAATCGTTATGCGCCACGTTGAACGTTTACTCAGTGATGCCATTGTTAAAAATCACCACCCTCGCCAGATTCTGAAGGCTGTGACCGACTTTTTGCAGTCAGAAACCGGAGCACGGCGTGTTGAGATATATCAGGTGGATAGTACCGAAGGGCGTCACCAGGCCCGGCGGGTGCACGTGTGGCCTGAACCGGCTCGGCCTGTGCCGGTCTTTGAAATTGATGGCGAAAGCTACGGCTCATTGTCTCTTTCTGCCATGGCGGGGGTGCGAAAGGATTTTCCGCAGCGTTTGCGTCACTTGTTTAACCGTGATCCTTATGTACAGCTCTGGCCCTGTGTTTCTCCCATATGGGAAGGCTTTATATGTCTGGGTTTTGCCGGGCAACCCGAGACGCTGGTACCCATTTCCGAAGAACTCTTACAATCCTTTGCCAACACCCTGGGCTGGATGTTGCGCAGCCGTACCCAGCAGCATGCCTGGGATGCCTTGCACACGGATCATACAGAGCTAGAACGCCAGCTTCAAACGGTGATCAGCAATTTACCAGGGTTTGTATACCGACTGCACGCCGATGAAAAGAGCAGTGCTGAATTCTTAAGCCCGGGCGTTTTTGATATTACCGGGTATCGCCCGGAGGTGTTTTATCAGGGCGACGCCAATTTACGTAAGGGCATAGATCCAGAACAACAGGCAGAAATTGCGCAGCAAATCCAGCAGTCCATTCGTTTGCAGCAGCCCTACGAAATGACGTATTTGTATCGCACCGCAACGCTGGAAAAACGCTGGTTCTGGGAGCGAGGGCGCGGTGTCTTTGATAAACAGGGAGAGCTCAAATACTACGAGGGCTTTGTCACGGATATTACCGCCCAAAAAGAAAGCGAGCAGGAGCTTGCCCTTCTCAATCAAAATCTTGAGGCGCGTGTACAGGAGCGAGCTCAGGAATTGGACGAGCGTCAGGTGCTTTTTGACGCCATCGTAAATAGTGCACAGGACGGCATTATTATGATTGATGACAAGGAACGCATTTTGTTCTGGAATCGCAGTGCCGAGCAAATTTTTGGTTATACCGATGCCGAGGTGCGAGGTGAAAACTTACATCAGCTGCTGGCCCCTGAACATTATCACGCTGATATTCGTCAGGGTTTTGATCATTTTAAGGAAACTGGCGAAAGTTCTATTCTCAATCAACTTCGTGAAGTAACGGCCCGTCACAAAGACGGTCGAGAATTACATATTGAGCTAAGTATTGCCGGGGTCAAGCAAAAAGACACGTACCAAACGGTGGGGATTGTACGAGATATTTCTGCCCGTAAAGAGCGCGAGGCGCGACTCAAAACCTTTTTTGAACTGGCAGAGTCTTCCGCCCAGGGTATCAGCATGGCGACCCTGGACGGAGATATTACCTACGTCAATAGTAAAATGTACAAAATGCTCGGTGAGGACAGTGCGGAATCCGTTCAGGGCCGTCACATGAGCTTTTACTACACCAATAGCCAGCAAAAAATTTTAGAAACTGACATTATGGATACCCTGATGGTAGAAGGGGAATGGGTGGGGGAACTTGAACTTCGCTCCTCCAAAGGGCAAATCATTCCCACCATCCAGAATTTTTTCATTGTCTATGATGATGATGCCAACCCCGTGCTGATGGCTAATATGGTCACAGATATCAGTGAGCAAAAAGCCACCGAAGTCCAGCTTCAGCAGGCCCAGAAATTGGCTGACGAGGCCAATCAGGCCAAATCGGCTTTTCTGGCCAATATGTCTCACGAAATTCGTACGCCCATGAACGCCATTATTGGGCTGGGACACCTGCTGCAAAAAACCGAGCTAAACGCCAAACAAAACGACTACGCGCGCAAAATTCACGGCGCGGCACAAAACCTGCTGGGCATCATTAACGATATTCTCGATTTCTCAAAAATAGAAGCCAATAAAATGGATATTGAAGTGATTCCCTTTGACTTGCATCGGGTATTAACCAATATCAGTACCCTGCTGGCGGTACGGGCCGAAGAAAAAGAGCTGGAGCTGATTTTCAAGGTGAGTCCCGATGTGCCTCAATTTTTGATGGGGGATCCGCTGCGCATGGAGCAGATATTGCTCAATCTGTCCAATAACGCCCTCAAATTTACCGAAGAGGGTTCTATTACCATTGCCGGTGAGCTCTTGTGGGAAAAAGAAAAGGAGCTGTATCTGCGTTTTGAGGTGCGAGACACCGGGATAGGCATGACCCAGGAGCAACAGGACAAGCTCTTTAAGGCCTTTAGTCAGGCGGATGCTTCTACTTCTCGCAAATTCGGGGGCACGGGGCTGGGGTTGACGATTTCCAAGCGCCTGGTGGAAATGATGGGTGGAGAAATCGGCGTCAATAGCAAGCCCGGGATGGGGAGCACCTTCTTTTTTACGGTGAAAATGGAGCGCTCTGAGCAGCAAGAGCCCCTGCAAATCCCCGCAGATTTACAGCACAAGCGGGTGCTTATTGTAGATGATCAGCCCGTAGTGCTTGAGGTGCTTCAGGACTATATGTCTCACTTCAATATTCCCTGTGTTGCTGTAGCTTCAGGTGAAGCGGCCATTGACACCTTCCGCAAAGCCAAAGCCGTGGGAGAGCCCTTTGATCTGGTGCTTTTAGACTGGAATATGCCCGGCATGAACGGTGTGGAGACCCTGGCGCGGTTACGCCAGTTGATTGACGATACCTGCACCAAAATTTTTATGATGACCGCCTATGGCCGAGAAGACATTGTGGACACCTTGCGAAAATTGCAGGTGGATAACTTATTGCTCAAGCCCATTACCCAGTCTATTCTCTATGACCATTTAGTAGAGCATTTGAGCGCCAGCGGTGAACGCGTTCGTTTGCCTGTATCTACCGCTAAGGCCATGGATTTGAGTGCGATTAAAGGAGCGCGGGTGCTGCTGGTGGAAGATAACCTGATTAACCAGCAAATTGCTCAGGAACTTTTAGAAGACGAAGGGCTTGTGGTGGATATTGCTTTTAATGGCCAAGAAGCCGTGGAGCGTCTAGAGAACGATCTGCCTTTAATCACTTACGATATTGTGTTGATGGATTTACAAATGCCCCTGATGGACGGTTATGAGGCCACCCGCGCTTTACGTGCCAACAGCGCTTTTGACAAACTGCCCATTGTGGCCATGACCGCCGATGCCGTTACCGGCGTCAAAGAGCGGGTTTTAGAAGCAGGTATGAACGACTACGTGACCAAACCCATTCAACTGGACGTGCTCAGCAACGCCCTGTTGCACTGGATTCAATTACAAAATATGGAAACCCAGAGCGAAAGCCCCGGCGTTTCCACAGCGACCGCTTCAAAACCGGACGCTTCGGATCTTTCTACACTGTCTTGTCTGAATTACGCAGACGCCATGACCCGCATGGGCGGCAAAGAAAAGCTGCTCAAACGTTTGCTCTTACAGTTTGTTACCGAAAACGAGGCTGAGATGGAGCGTTTAGAAGCGACCCTTACCGCTCTGGATTGGGACCAGGCCCGACGGCTGGCTCATACTTTAAAAGGCTCAGCGGGTAATCTGGGCTTAGAGGACATTTTTACTTCTGCTCAGGCCCTCGAAAAAGCATTGCACGACCCGGCTGATGTTTTTGAAAACACCCCTCTGGCAAAAGCGTTTAATATGCTGAAACAGAGCATGGAGCAGGCCATCACCGAAATCAAGAACCATGAGGAGCCTGCTGTGGGCTCTGCAGAAACTGTGGAGGTGGATACCATCTTATTGCGGGAACTTCTCCAGAAAGTTAAAGCCGCAGTAGAAAATTTTGATGCTTCTGCCGGGGAGCAGCTAGAACATTTACTTAGCGTATCTGGTGATCAAAAAAACGTAAGACAGGCCCTGAAGGACATTCTGAAATGTGTAGAAGCCTTCGAACACGATGCTGCTCTGGAAAAAATTGACGCCCTTCAGGCTTTGGGGAAAGCGTAGCTGTTTTTTTCCGTATCAACAAAAACCATCTGATTGCGACCGTTGCGCTTGGCTTCATAAAGGGCTTCATCAACATATTTAAACAGGCTGTCAGGGGGCAAGGTGATTTCCGACTTCGCCATATTTTGAAGATAGGTACAGCCCGCGCTAATGGTGACATAGGGAGTCAGTCCGGAGCTTGCGTGGGGAATCTTAAGGGCGAGAACGCGTTGGCAGAGCCTTTGGGCCTCATCAATCACTTGCCGGGCTTTTTCTCCCCGGAGCAAAATCACGAACTCTTCACCGCCATAGCGCGCTGGAATGATGTCTGGAGTGAGAGCTGGAAGTGCACGGGTGACTTGTGTTAAGCATAAATCCCCTTCGGGGTGACCATAGGTGTCGTTGTAGCGTTTAAAAAAGTCAATGTCAAACAAAATGAGTCCCAAAGGGGTGTTGGTGGTTTTGCATATCGTCCAGGTTTTTTTAAATGCATCATTGAAGGCTCGCCGATTTAGTAAGCCGGTGAGTGAATCCGTAAAAGATTTTCTACGGTAAATCTGAATGTTTTTTTGCAGTTTTTGATTTTCTTGAATAAGGGCTTGCTGCTGATCTTTCAGGCGTTGGGTGGCCCGGTTTGCTTTGAGAGTGCGTAAGATCCGCTCTTCAATTTCTGCCAGGGCCACCGACTTGGTGATATAGTCATCAGCACCAAGGTTCAGGCTTCGAGAGATTTTTTCCACACTGTTGAGGGTGGTCAACATAATCACAGGAATATCCACATACTCAGAGCTAGCTTTTAGATTTTCTAAGGTGGAAATGCCGTCAGTTTCAGGCATCATAATATCCAGTAAAATCAGATCAACGCCTTGTTTAGTACGCGCAAGATAATCAAACATGGCCGCACTGGAATTAAGACAGGTGATCTTGCCGATACCTATAGAATCTAAATAAATACGGTAAATTTCGTTGATGTCAGGCTCGTCATCCACAATCAGGATATGTGTATTTCTTAAGGAAAAATCGTCGACAGCGTTCGCTACAGTGTGAGACATATCATCTCCCAATAATCTGGAAAACAGTGTAATAATTCTAGCGTAGCACGGCCAGCTTAAAAAAAACTTTATACTCTAGGATTTGTGAAAGGTATAGGTTTCATTACTGATATCAAAGAAAGCTACCTGGCTACGCCCTTTTCGCTTGGCTTCGTAAAGGGCCTCATCTGACAGGTTGAGCAGCTTTTCAGGGGTAAAGCCAGAAGTTTCAAGGGCTTCGATGTCTTTAATATACGTGCAACCCACGCTAATGGTCACGTAGGGCTTGAGTTCTGAGCCCATATGAGGAATCTTTAAATCCAGAATGCGCTGGCAAATTTGTTGGGCAATGGCAGACACATGCAGGGCATTATTGCCGCTAAACAATACTGCAAATTCTTCGCCGCCGTAGCGAGCGGGTACGGTTTCTGAGGTGAGGGCAGGTAAATTCTGAGCCACTTTAACGAGGCATTCGTCTCCCATCTGGTGGCCGTAAATATCGTTATAGCGTTTGAAATAATCCACGTCTGACAGGAGCATGCCAATGGGGGTTTTGTTTTCTTTACAGCGTTTCCAGAGGCGGGAGAGGGCATCGTCAAAAGCCCGACGATTCGGGATTTTGGTCAGGCCGTCGGCGTAAGCGTTGCGCTCTAAGTTGCGCTGGCGCATTTTCAGAGTTTCGTGTTCTTCAAGCAGTTTGTTTTGTTTGGCCTTGAGCTGGTTAAAAGCCGCCTGTTTCTTGAGGACTGAGGTGACCCGTGCCTGGAGTTCTTCAAAACGAAAAGGCTTGGTTAAATAATCATTGGCTCCCGCGTCAAAGGCCTCTGATAATTTATCTGTGGCGTTGAGAGTGGTCAGCATAATCACGGGAATATCCGCAAATGTGGGGTGTTGATGCAGTTGCCGTACGCCTTCAATACCGTTCACGCCCGGCATCATCACGTCCATGAGTATGAGTTCCACGGGAGTCTGGGCTTTGTTCAAATAATAAAACATGTCGGGCACAGAACCCACGCTTTCGGTGTAGCCCACGCCCATGCGTTTAAGCGCGTGTAAGTTCAAAAAACGGGTGTCTGGATCGTCGTCTACCACCAGAATATGAGCGGCTTGTAAATTAAGGGTCTGTGTACTCATGGTGCTGATTTAAATACCCATCACAAAACGCCCAGGGTTTTCTGGGCCCAGGTTTTGAACTCTTGCTTCAGGGTTGCCAGAGAGTCCACCACGTACAAAATAGGTTGTAAATGCCACACTTCGTACTCCTGCTCAGCCATGGCCTCCGGGTCAAACGCCCGCCGTTCCACGGTGTCTCCCAGGGCGTTAAAGGTCTCCTGATAAGACGACACAATACCATTGCCATAAATACGGGGAACGGCCTCTTCATAGAGAAGGCCAAACTCCACGGTGAACCAGTGAAAACGCTCCAACTTGCGGCGATTTTCGCCCTTTGCATGAAGCGAGGCCGCGCCGTACATCTGGTAGTAATCCGCAAAATCGGGATCGGTAATCATGGGCATATGCCCAAACACATCGTGAAAAATATCTGGTGCAGGGGTATAGTCCAGTTCGTGTCGCCCACGGATATAGTCTGTGGACGGAAAAATGCGCTGGGACAATAGCCGGAAAAAATCTTCTTCGTGCAACAGTCCCGGTGTGCGGGCCACTTGCCAGCGAGTGCTTTCATAGAGCTTGTGGCTCAGCTCGCTCAATGTGGGAATATGGTCGGTGGGCAATTCTAGATGCTCAAGGCCTTCCATGTATTCCTTGCAGGCCCGACCCGGCAGGACCTTCAGCTGCCGTTCGATGAGAAATTGCCAGATTTGATGTTCATCGTCACTATAGTCAGGGCGTTCAATGCCCTCGCCCACGGGCAGAGGCGCATCCATTTTTATGGGAATACAGCGGGGGTCTTTGCCTTCAAGGCCCGCTCTTTCATAAGCGGACAAAGATGTATCCACGGGGCGCCTCCTTTATGTACGATGATGTCTTTTATCATAACCCTTTTAAGAGGCTCCTGCCACCACGTTGACCGGTTTTTTTTAAGGGGTTTTTATGCTATGATCGCTGTATATTCTGGCTTTTCAAGGCTTCTGGGGAGATTTTGCCGTGCCTATTGATCCATTAAATTCGCCCGGAGATATTACCGGGGAACGACTTCAGCGTAATTTTCGCAATAATCAACTCGATATTAACAGAACCCTGGAACGTCTGTCTTCGGGGCTTCGGATCAACCGTGCCGCAGACGATCCGGTGGGCATTACCCTGGCCAGTAAAATAGAGACCCGTCTGCGTAGTCAGCGGCAGGCAGTAGAGAACACCCAGGCCGCTTCCCTGGTGGCGGGAACCGCTGCTGACGGGGCCAATCAAATCCTTGATAGCCTACAGCGTATTCGCTCCCTGACCCTGCAAAGCCTGAGTGACACCACCTCTGTGTCTGACCGCGATAACCTCCAGGCAGAACTGCGTAAAATCGTGGGGGAAATTGACAATATTGCCCGCAGCACCACCTTCAACGATCGCCAGCTTCTGGACGGTTCCTCATCAGCGCCTGTGCTCTTTCGGGCCGCCGAAAGCGAGATTTTATTTAACCGCAACGTGACAGACACGTCCACAGGCAGCTCCACCGAAGTGCCCTTTATTGATTCTATTGTGAGTGTAGACCCTTCTATCTCACGGGACAGCGTGGTGTCTTTCCGTTTGTTTGATAGCGGCGCAGATTTTTCTGCTGGCCTGGAGATTCGATCTTCGGAGCTGGGGTTAATTACTGTGACAGACAATTATCTGGCCTTCCCCAATACTTTCGGTGTTCGTACAGAAAGCCTGAGCGGTGGGCCTGTGGTAACCGTGTCTCTGGCCAATCTGGGTTTTAACCAGCCCGATCCGTTGACCCTCAACGAGTATCAGAACGTGAGCATTCAGGAGCTGGTAGACGACCGCCGTATTCGCCCGGTGAGCTACGGTGCGCTCAACCTGACTCTGGGCGGGGTCACCAATAATAACGTCATCAATGTGCAGCCCAATCAAACCCTGGAAGACGTGGTGAACGGCCTGAACGGTGCCGCCGTGTCATCAGGAACGCTGACCGCCAGTTATAACCCCGGTAACCAGCGGGTCACGCTGGGCTTCAGCAATCAGCAGTCGCTGGTGGAACTGACCAATACCTCTTTTACACCCTCGGTCCCCGCCGGAGCCGGAGGGCCGGTGAATAGCTTTGCTGCGCTGGCTGCCCCCGGAGAAGGTCCCGCGTATCGCAACCCCGACGGCTTTTTGCCGGGCACGCCCTTTAACGGCAATAGTCCACCGCCGGGAACGGTGTTCCCCAATTTACCCACCAGTTTGAACAATGCCCTGAATTTTAGCGGTACCAGTGCTTCAGTACTCTCAGTATTTGGTTTAAGCAACGTGGCGGATACGGATCAAATTACCAGCTTTGACGCCAGTTATTTTGGTGAAACCCTCGCCACGGGCAATCAGAGTGAGTTTGTGAATCGTACTCGCGTCAACATTAATAGTGTCAGCAGTGAAAACGCACTGAACGGCTCTGATACCGGGTTGACGGCGGCAGACGCGAACGTCACCTTTGAAGCACTGAATACTGCACAAGTGGACGTATCTGCCTTCGGAGCCGGAGATTTTACCATTGATTTTGGGGCCAACGGCGTTTTTGATTCCGCCACGGCACTGGCTGGCGGATTTGATCCCGCTACCGATACGATTCAGGACATTGTGGACGGTATCAATGGTTTTGCGACTTCTACCGGTGCTGACGTGAGTGCCAGTTTCGATGCGGGAACCAATCAATTGACCCTGACCAATACTCCCGGCGGACAGGTGGACGATCCCGGCTTTGTGGCAGGAGAATTTACCATTGATTTTGGGATTAACGGCACCTTTGACTCTGCGGTGACCCTGGGTGGCTTTGACCCTGGCACCCAAACTATCGACGATATTGTGAGTGCCATTAATGATTTCGGCATCAATAATAGTGTGAACGTCACCGCCAGTTTTGATGCCGCCACAGACGCTATTACCATTACCAATCAGGTGCCCGGTGGCACCCTCAATGAGATTACCTTTGGCGGCGCAAATGGTGCTGCTATTGCCGACTTTTTCAATGTGGCTTCTACTCCCGGAGGGCTGGTGGGCCCTTTAACCATTACCAGTGCTTCAGATATTGACAATAGCAGTGTGAATCCCGTTCTCGATATCACGCCCGCAGATGTAACAGGCCCCTCCCTTAACGCGCTGATTG
>CAYFGW010000008.1:0-39131 GCA_964342365.1 uncultured Candidatus Sericytochromatia bacterium
ATAACGGCTTCCGCAGCCCCCGTTCTGGCGAGTTTGTCCAGCTTATAGCTGGCACCCCGAATTTTAAAAGAACCCGTACGCTGTAGGTTTTCTAGCTTAAAATAAATGGGATATCCCATCAATTCACTAAAGTGGGCAGAATCCACCAACGGCGTTTGCTTGGCGGTAGCATATACCACTTCTTGTGCCCGCTGGATATCCGCTAACGTCACCTGACAAAGCATAGGCCTTCCCTCATGTTTTTCTTTTAGTGTAACGCAGAAAAACACGCCCCTGTGAGAGCGCGTTCGCGAATTTATTGGTTACTTACCAGGTTCAGGACAAATCAGACAGGAACAAATACTCCTTTGATACCCCCCCCTGCGTAGTGAGGTGCAAACATGTTGCGGCGATAGTGATCGCTATACTCCCCGCCTTTGCCATCAAGTACCGCAATGTGGCCGTGATCCCAGCCACCGCCACGGCCCCGGTTGCCAGAGCTAGCAGGAGCGCGGTCCCACACCACCACAGTGCCTTCAGGCATTTTCTTGAGGTCGTTAACACTTACATTTTTAACTTCCTTGAACTTGGAGCTGCTGCGTAGCTGGGAGTCGGCCATGTATGCAGACTGACCATAAAGCTGAAGACCGGTAGAACGGGCCACAGACATGGCTACACCTCTGTAACAATAGCCAACGGTACCCAGTTGACGCGCCACGTTTTTGGCGGTGTTGAACAAGGCCCGACCCGCGTTTGTGACCTGTACAAACTTATCGGCGACGGCCCGTAAAAACTTCATGGTGGTTTGACCAATACGACCACTGATGCTGAGCTGATTGTCTTTTTGGAAGTGCTTGATTTTACCTTCTGTGGTGGTACCCAGTTTACCGTTCTGAACCACAGGGTAACCGGCTTTGGTTAGCAGTCCCTGAACTTCTTTGATAGCTTCGCCCTCGTGACCCTTTACCAGAACTGCACTGCCTTTTTCCACATCGCTCATCGCAGGAGCGGGTTGGTAACCCGGCTTTTTAACAGCGGGTTTTGGAGAAACTGTAGCAGGAGCCTCAGAAGCTTCATCTACCTCATCTATAAAACTTACGCTCTGTGCAGCGGCACCTTCCTGAGCAGAGGTCTTCAGAATATCCGCGGTGGTTTCGGGTCTGTTGATGACACGAGGACGGGGAGCCGCAGGTGTGGCTTTTGCACCGGGAATGGTACTGAGGAGACGTTTGATATCAGGAGTAGAGTTCACTGAGGTAGAGATTGCTAAATTCGCCATAATTAAAAAGTCTTCTTTCACTTGAGTCGTTACAGTCACTGCATGAAAGCCTTGCGTTAACTGCGTTTGCTATGATTCTCTTATCGCCTCATCGCTCGCCAGATCACGATGTATTTAACAACGATTTAATTGAAAAAGTCGCAATTATTAAGTCAGAATGGTCAACCTTAACCTGAGCATTCTGCCACTTAATCAGTGCTTTAACTGCACAATCTGAATTTAACCTCAAAACACCTTCAGACTTTACCTTTTGACGGCGATATACATTAGAAATAAGATTCAGGAGTTTAAGGGCAAGACACTGGGATTCAATTACCAGGCCAGCGGGTTCGCGCAACAAGAACTGTCTCCCTCCATGCTCGGCCAAACGCTCACTCCTGAACTTGGAGCCTCTGCCCATTTAGATTACGGTGTGGGTCCCGCCACTTTTGCTATCGAAGGCAATACCCATTCCTCGGGTGCTCACAAAGCCCGGGCAAACGTGGGTATTCAACACGGTATTGCTAAAGTGTCGGCCTTTGCCGCTCAGAATTTCGGTACGCAAAACCTGCAAACAACGGGGGCCAGACTGGACCTCAACGCGGGAAATGTAAGCACCTACGTGAGCGGAGAACTCCAGTCTCAACGCGCTCATCTCAAAACCGGCATTTCTTTGAAATGGGATCGTCTTAAGATGGGCACCGAGGCTGCCCTTCAGGAAACACAGCATTTTCATCTCAAGCAAAGTGTGGGCTATGAACACAAAGGCCTATCGGTCAACGCCAGCGTCAATCCCCTCAGTTTTTCAAATACGCCTGATTATCAGGTGGGTATCGGCTTTAAAGCCACGTTTTAAGGGGGCTAGCCGTTACTCTCAAATTACGTTAAGATGAAGGCACGAAAACACCCACGAGGATTGTGCTCATGCCCAGATCGCTAGCTTTATTTTTTGGTTTATTGACCCTTGTTGCCTGTTCCGGCATCAAACCTTCAGGCGACTACAGCGATTTACGGGGCCGCGTGTTCTCTCTGTATTTTAATAGTCCCCTTGAAAACGCCACGGTGAGTATTCCCGGTTATGGCAAGCAGGTGACCACCGACTCAGAAGGATATTTTGAACTTCGTGGCCTGCCCACCAAATGGATGCAGGTGGAAATAAATCACAGGAGCCATCAGGAACTTCAACGCCAGGTTCATGTGGAGCCCTTTGGCGCCAAATATGTGGAGTTCTACGTGGACAATAGCATCAGGGAAAGAGAACCCCGCGTGGTGTTTGAACGCAATTTTGACCTCTGGACCACGGGTCTTTACGGTCAAAAACAGCAGGGACTTACCCTCAATCAATCTCGCAACGTCTATCGCACCTACCCCGTGTGGGCCAAAAATAAGCGTCAGATTGGTTATATTGCCTACGAAAACTCCCGCAGCGTGACTTTAGAAGATGACGGCGTGTGGATCATGAATCAGGATGGCACCATGCCCCGTAAACTCACCGGCGTCAGAGACGTGGGTCGTTTATACCATCTGGACTGGGTTTCAGACACCGGCAAATTCGCCTTCATGCTTCAGGACCGTATTTTCACTTACAACGCCAATACGGGCGCACAGCAAAGCATCAGCGGTACGCTCACCAACGCAGGTACCCTGGATAACTTTGACGTGGGCCCCGTCTGGATCCCCGGCACCGATAAAATGTTGAGCACTGCCTATAGTATCGATCTGGGCACCAATTACCAGTTTGATCCCAACCTGCGTCAGATTTATGTATTGAACCAGAAAGGCGGTGAGCGGGCTCAGCTCACCCGAGAGGGCGACAATTACGGTCCCGCCGTTTCTCATACGGGCGAAAAGGTTGCCTATATCTCCACCGCCAGTGGCGATCCTGAAATCTGGGTCATGGACATTGACGGCACTAACGCCCAGCAGGTCACTTTTATGAAAGCCGGTAAAGTGGGACAGCCCCGTTGGAGCGAAGACGATAACTACATTCTCTTTACCAGCGACTATATGCAGCAGTATCGAAGCCGCTACCCCCGGGAGCTATGGGCTTTAGACCTGTTGACCGGTAAAACCCATATGGTAACCAACGACGCTGTTCGCGCAGACGCATAAAGCCGAGCTCAAAGACTCAACGGCTCAGCGACAGAGTTCCTAGGCAAAATCAACCTGCATAAGCTATGATAACCACATCAACTTTTCAACGGTTTATCACTTATGCATTCTAACCCTTACGAAAACGAAAACCATTTTGATGTCATTGTGGTGGGCGCAGGCCACGCAGGCTGTGAAGCAGCGCTTGCTTCCGCACGCATGGGACAACGCACCCTTTTACTCACCATTAACCTCGACACCGTGGCCTGGATGCCCTGTAATCCCGCCATTGGTGGGCTGGCAAAAGGCACGCTGGTACGAGAAGTGGACGCCCTCGGTGGCGAAATGGCAAAAATCACCGACCGCAGCTATCTGCAAATTCGCACCCTTAACCAGTCCAAAGGGCCAGCGGTTCAGGCCCTGCGCGCTCAGAGCGATAAAAAACGCTACAGCGCCATTATGCGTCAGGTCTTAGAAAACACCCCTAACCTGAAACTGAAACAGGCCATGGTAGAGCATATTCTTCTGGACGGCACCCAGATTACGGGCGTAAAAACCAATTTTGGCATGGTTTACCATTCAGAGGCCCTCGTGCTGACCACAGGCACCTTTTTACAGGGCAAGATATTTGTGGGGCAGACCGCTTTTTCCGCAGGCCGCTCCGGAGAGTTTTCCGCGGAAAGCCTCTCCATGAATTTGCGTGAACTGGGGATTCGTACCCACCGACTCAAAACAGGCACCTCTCCGCGTATTGACCGCCGAAGCATCAATTTTGACGTGCTGGAAAAACAGCCTGGTGAAGAACCTGTGCGCTTCTTTTCCTTTGAGCCCCCCGAAGAGGCTCTGCCCCAGCATCACTGTTGGATTACCCGCACCAATCCGGAAACCCATCAGGTCATTAACGAGAATATTGAGCTGTCGCCCATGTACGGTGGTCTTATTGACGGTATTGGACCACGCTACTGTCCTTCTATTGAAGATAAGGTGGTTCGTTTTGCGGATCGCGAACACCATCCCGTGTTTTTAGAACCCGAAGGTGCTGATAGCAACGAAATTTATGTGCAAGGACTTTCCACCTGCCTGCCTGAGCCGGTGCAACTACAAATGTTGCGCACCATTGAGGGCCTTGAAAATGTGGAAATTATTCGACCTGCCTATGCGGTGGAATACGATGCCATTCCCGCCACTCAGCTTCACCCCTGGTTAGAAACCAAATCCTTGCGCGGTTTATTTACGGCTGGACAAATCAACGGCACCAGCGGCTATGAAGAAGCCGCAGCACAGGGCATGGTGGCGGGCATTAACGCCGCGCGCCGGGCTCAACAAAAAGAACCTTATGTCTTCCCCCGATCAGAGTCTTATATCGGCACGCTGATCGATGATCTGGTGACCAAAGACATTGATGATCCCTATCGCATGCTCACCTCGCGTTCGGAGTATCGTCTGGTGCTACGCCATGACAATGCCGACCTGCGCTTAACAGAAATTGGCTATGAATTGGGACTGGCCACTAAAGAACGCTATGAGGCTCTCATGGCTAAAAAGGCCGTTATTGAAAAGGAGCTGGAACGCTTAAAAAATACGCGTATTAAAGGAACCCAACTCAACGAAGAACTTGCGCCGCTGACCGGTAAAAAAATCAATCTGGGCAGCCTTACCCTGCTGGAACTCTTGCGTCGTCCTGAGGTGACCTATGCCCACATTGCCCGGCTGTATCCTGCTGAGGTTGAACTCAGCGATGCGGTCATGGAACAGGTGCAAATTCAGGTGAAATACGAAGGATATATCAAACGTCAGCAGGTGCAGTTAGAACGCACTCGCCGTATGGAAAAAATGTCCATTCCCGAGGATCTGGATTATTTTGCCATTACGGCGCTGGCCAGAGAAGCTCAGGACAAACTCAGCAAGCTGCGCCCGGCCTCTCTGGGTCAGGCAGCCCGTGTGGGGGGGGTTACCCCTGCAGATGTGTCTGTACTGCTGGTGTACTTGGAGTCCAGACGGCGAGAAAAGGAAGCAGTAAGCGCCTGAGGAAAAGCCCCTAACACCTAGCGTTGAAAATCACAGTCGTAAATTTGAGCCCGCATACTCAGGCCAAATCCCGGACACCCCTCCCATGATTGGGAAAAAGGAGCTTCAGGGATCATCAGATTGGCCCCCCGCTTGCGGGCTTTTTGCGTGAGGTTATAGCGTAAAATTTGCTCCTGCCCCACGCGATTGCGCCCCAGGTTGGCGCATTCAGCTCCATCTAAGGTTTCGATGGTGTCAATTAAACGACAAGAGACACCGGAAGGGAGTACGGATGCCACCTGCACCACTTTGTTAGAGCGCGGAATCGAACCCTGTTGTGCAGCGCAGGCCCCGGCCATAAAGATACCTATCCAGATAAAGCGCTTCATTCTTCCGCGGCGGTCTTCGGTTCACCGCCGCCAGACCACTCTGCTTTGACGTGCTCCACCGCCTCACGGATGTCTTCTGCGGCGGCAAAGTCTCTTTCCAAAAACACCAGCCCTTCCACCAGCCACTGGGCGAGTTCGGGCTGAATCAAACGGTAAAAAACGCGTCTTCCCTGACGCCGTTCCACCACCAGACGGTGAGAACGCATCAATGCCAGATGTTGAGATACCCGAGCATGACTAATGCTCAACGCCTTCTCCAGAAAATTCACATCGCGCTCCTCTGAACGCAGCTCTTCCACAATACGAATACGATGAGGATGGGATAAAACGCCCAGAAATTTGGACAGTTCTTTGGTGACTAGGAGTCTGGCTAGCATAGGCTTCTCGCTTGTTGAGTAAAATAATAGGGTGAAATAGATATTGATATTTTAATAGGTTTTAAAAGCCGTGTAAACCGTGTTAAGATCAGCCCATGCAAATCAACAGTCTCGCACAGGGTCTCCAACAGACGCTGGCCGCCTTCTCAGAACGGGTAGAACGGACACAGGCCTTTGGTCTGGATCCAGAAATCAATTTGGCTGAAGAACAGGTGGCTCAGATTGCCCTGCAACGCAGTGCAGAAGCGCAAATCAAGGCTATTCAGGCTGAAGAAGAAATGTTGGGTTTGCTCTTTGACGAACTGGCCTGAACTTCCTCCATTTTCCCCCCTCAATTTTCGTGAGGTTTTTCCCAGTCCAGGGGCAGTAACTCCGTGTGCAAATGTTCAGAAATTTCTTTTTTATAGTGCTTGTGACGCGCCTCAAAATCCTGATCTGTCCAGAGCGTTTGCAGCACGTTGAGCGAAAATAGCGTATGACGCTCACCAAAGCTCTCACCTTCTAATTGTCGGGTCAGCGGGTGCTCATGACTCAGAATCAGGGTATGAATATCCTGTCGCTGTAGCGTAACCCAGGCTTTGTTAATCATTTCTGCGTTCAGGTAGTAACTGCCCATATTACCAATGGCCGCCATACGCACCTGTGGATGTTCCTCCATAAACTGAGTCAAGAAATCCAGTAGATAGTCTCTCAGCGCCCGATTTTCAGGCAAATTTTCTTCAAACCCGAACAAACTCAGGGAAAACACTGTGGGCACCTCCCAGCCGGGCGGATAACCAATGGCATCTTGCTCAATTTTGGTATAGGCTTTGCCTTCAAGTCCCTGTAAAGTGACTTTGCCTTCGGCGGCCTGGGGAATGCCGTGATAATCCCCCATCTTAAACAGAGGTGTTTTATCCTGCCAGAATTGGTGGTAAAGGGCGTGTTCCGCGCTAAAAGCCTCGTTGGTGTCTCCCAGGTCTATAATCAGCCCCCAGCTACTGCGCATGAACGGCCTCCAGAGCATTTCTCAAATCCCCTTCATAGGTCTTCAGAGCCTCCCGCGCCTCTGCCACCTGTAGGTTAGAAATCACTTCATCGGGCCAGCGTTTCTGGATATAGAGGGCCGTTTTTACTTCACCCTTTGTCTGGCCTAGCAAATCCTCTGCACGCGCCACGCTGGCTCCCCCAAGCTGGCATAACATGCGCACCGCTCGCTTTTGCAGCTTCTGATTGCTGACCTTTAAATCCACCATATACTGATCGTACACCTTGCCTATATTAGCCATACTGAGCGTGGTCAACATATTGAGCACCATTTTGGTGGCCGTCCCCGCTTTGAGACGGGTGCTGCCGGTAAGCACCTCTGGTCCCACTTCCAGCACCAGGTAGTGGTCAATGGCCGAATCGTCTTCTGGAATCACGTTGCAGGTGATCAATGCTGTTCTACAGCCCAGTGCTTTTGCGTGACGTATGCCACTGCGCACATAGGGTGTGGTACCACTGGACGCGATGCCCACCACCATATCTTCAGACCGTAAATGACTCAAATCTTCTATGGCCTGTGCTTCTACATCTTCAGCCCCTTCAGCCGCACTGTGCAGCGCAGAAAGACCTCCGGCAATGATTCCCTGCACCATTTCAGGGGGCGTTCCAAAGGTGGGAGGGCACTCAGAAGCGTCCAGAACGCCCAGTCTTCCACTGGTGCCCGCCCCCGTATAAATCAGGCGGCCACCGCCTTTAAAGGTATTCACCACGTCTTCTATGGCAGCGGCAATCCGCGGCGCAGCGGCCTCCACGGCGTTGACCACTTTCTGGTCTTCTTTGTTCATCATATGGACCGCATCCAGCAGTGACAGACGATCCAAACCCTGACTGGCCGGATTGGCCTGTTCTGTTAACGGCAGTGGCTCCTGCATAAATTACCTCAAAGATCTTCGTTTTCAGCCCTTTTCTCTTGTATCATATAGATAAAACAGACAAAGCAAAGTATATCAAGATACGTTTGCAGTGCGTCAAAGCAGCGCACGTCAGGAAAGGTTAATCCCTTGAAAAAAAGCAATAAAAACAGTGGAATATGGATTGTTGTGGCCCTTATCCTGGCCACGCTGGCCATTTCTGTAATTCAACGACAGGCCCCACAGGAATCGCCCAGCTACAGTAGTTTTCTGGCCATGGTGAATTCTGGTGAAATTTCGAGCGTCACCCTGGAAGAAGGAGAAGGTCGTCTGGAAGCCACCAAACGCACCGGAAATTCCAAAATTGAAGTAGATATTCCCAATGATGATGAAGCCTTGCTTCCTCTTTTGAAAGAAAAAAACGTCACCATTGAAGTAGAACCCCGTCAGCGTCAGAGCTGGTGGATGTCTATTTTAACGCCTCTGCTCTTCCCCATTCTCTTTATGGTGGTCCTGTACATTTTCTTTATTCGTCAGGCCCAGAGCGGCAGCAGCCAGGCCATGGCCTTTGGCAAAAGCAAGGCCAAAATGCTGGTGGAAAACAAACCCAAGGTCACCTTCGACGATGTGGCCGGTGCGGATGAAGCCAAAGAGGAACTGGAAGAAATTGTGGATTTCTTAAAATCTCCCGATAAGTACCAGGCCCTTGGCGCAAAGATTCCCAAAGGCGTGCTGCTTGTAGGCCCTCCTGGCACCGGTAAAACCTTACTGGCCAAGGCCGTGGCTGGAGAAGCCTCTGTGCCCTTTTTCAGCATCAGCGGTTCTGAATTTGTGGAAATGTTTGTGGGTGTGGGCGCCTCTCGGGTGAGAGACCTCTTTGAACAGGCCAAAAAACACGCTCCCTGCCTGATTTTTATTGATGAAATTGATGCCGTGGGCCGCCAACGGGGCGCCGGCATGGGCGGGGGCCACGACGAAAGAGAACAAACCCTCAACCAGCTGCTCATTGAAATGGACGGTTTTGAAGACAATCACAGCACCATCGTAATTGCGGCCACCAACCGCCCCGATATTCTGGATGCCGCATTACTTCGTCCCGGTCGTTTTGATCGTCAGGTGATTGTGGATCGTCCCGATGTGGAAGGTCGCGAGAAAATTCTCCAGGTACACATTAAAAACAAGCCTCTCGCAGGCGAAGTTAAGGTGGCCACTCTGGCCAAGCGCACCCCCGGATTTACCGGCGCTGATCTGGCGAATTTAACCAACGAAGCCGCGCTTCTGGCAGCCCGGGAAAACCAGAAGGAAATTTACATGCGTCATCTGGAAGAAGCGCTCGATCGGGTCATTGCAGGGCCTGAGAAGAAGAGTAAGCTGATTACTGAAGACGAAAAGCGCGTGACCGCCTACCATGAAATGGGCCACACGCTGGTGGGTCGCTTCCTGGAAAATTGCGATCCTATCCACAAGGTCACAATTATTCCCCGGGGTATGGCACTGGGTCTCACCATGTCATTGCCTGAAAACCGGGTTTCTGCCTCACGGGCGTACTTGAACGATCAAATTGCCATGTTGCTGGGTGGACGTATCGCTGAGGAGGTCATTTTTGACGAGATGACCACCGGAGCCTCCAACGATATTGAGCGAGCCACCGAACTGGCCCGCAAAATGATTACCCAGTACGGCATGAGCGATAAAATCGGGCCCCGCACCGTGGGCAAGAAAAACGAACAGACCTTTATGGGCAGAGACTTTGGTGAAACTCGCAATTACAGCGAGTCCACTGCACAACTGGTAGATAGCGAAATCCAGCGTATTCTGGACGAGAACTATCAGCGAGCAAAGGACTTGTTAGAAGAGCATTCCAAAGCCCTTGACCATATTTCCGAGGTGTTGATTGAAAAAGAGACCCTGGACACCGAACAAATTGACGAACTGCTGCGCGAAGTGGAAGGGGAAGACCCCCCCAAAAAAGCAGAGCGCGTTTATGCCAAATGGCAAACCAAAGAAAACATGCTGACACCGGATAATGTTCCCGTGACAGAGCCCGTGGGCGTTACTGAGGCCAGCGAAAACGAAGAGGAAAACACCTGATGGCCGTACGCTGTAAAGAATGTCACCACGTTGCCGCCAAAGACGAAGGCTATTGCCCGGAATGCGGGGCCATGTATGTGAACCCGGAGATTGTAGACGATAGTCTTGTGGGACAGGCCACGAGCCGTCCCAAGCCCCAGAAAAAGAAGGGAGGAGGCCTGTTCTCCTCTCTGTTTGGCGGCACTAAAAGCGAGCCCGAGCCCACGCACAGTACCTTTACTGAAGAAGTGAAGGAAACGGCCTTGCCCGAAGGCGTGGCCCGAGAAGATATTCGCATTCGCTGTCAGGAATGTAAAGAGGTCACCCAGATTGACGACCATGACGGCTATTGCCCCGGATGTGGTGCTTTCTATGTGCAGCCCCATGAGTATATTACGCCCGATACCTTAGAAGCAGAGCGCCAGGCTTTACAGGCGGAAATTGATCGCCAGACGCAGCCTGATAAAAGCTTTGACGAGATGAACGACATGGAAAAGCTGGAACACCTGAGCGAAAAGGTGGCGGACACCTGGGATCAGCTGATCAAAGATCGTCATGTGCTCAATGTTAAAGCCAATGAATGCATGCAGTGTTTTACGGCGGCAGGCACCATTAAGTCAGAAGACCAGTTTGAGGTCATGGCCAGTACGGTTAAACAGCGTTATCAGAATCTGGAAGACTTTGAAATGCTCAACCGGGAATATCGCCAGCTGCTGGATCAGTTTTCTGAGATTCACGATAAGCTGGTAGATGCCAGAAAAGCTCAGGCTGAACAACAACAAAAGGTGAAGCAAGCTCAGGGCGTTTCATAAGAACGCATTACAGGCATTATATAAGGGTATACTGAATAAAAAATCGGAGAAATAGCCTTATGAAATGCCCTCGCGATGGTGCTGAACTCACCAAACACAATTATGAAGCCAACGTCATGGTAGATCTTTGCCCCCAGTGTAAGGGCATGTTTTTAGAGGCCGGGGAACTGGAGCAAATTCAGGAAACCATCGAAAACGACTATTCAGAAGCCCTCAAACAAATGCCCGACCTCATTGGCGGCGCTTTTCACATGGCACAGGAGAAAACGCGAGCAGCAGTGACCTGCCCCAGTTGTGCAGGACAAACCGAGCGCAAAGAATATGGATATTGCTCCCAAATCATGATTGACAAGTGCCTCAATTGTCACGGAATCTGGCTGGATGAGGGAGAAATTCAGGCGCTAGAAATTTTCTTTGAACGTTCTCAAATGGATACCAATGACATGCGCGATGTTTTCTGGAAAAGTCTAAACAGCTCTTACGCCGAATAGTAAGTTAAAAACTACAGAGACTGGGTACGGTAATAGGCCGTGTGTCCCACCACTGCAGGCACATAATTGCGAGTTTCTCTGGGCAGATAATTTTTAATATCTGTCCAGGTCACTTCTGCCCGAGATTTTTTAGACAGCTGCTGGGCTTTTTTAATCGCGTTCTGAACGCGGCCTATGCCACCGTTGTAAGAAGCCAGCGCAAAACGCCAGCGATTAGAGGTAGACACGCCTTCAAGCTCGTCATAAAGAGAGCGCAAATACCAGGTGCCTGCTGCAGAATTCTGCACGGGGTCAAAAGGATCGCTCACCTTTAAACCACTTTTTGCCTTAATATGCGTCAGGGTCGTGGGCATAATTTGCATCAGCCCCTGTGCTCCCACATAACTTACGGCATTGGCGTTAAAACCGGACTCCTGTGTCATAACACCGAGCACCATTTCGGGCATCACATCAAAACGTTGCCCCTGCTTTTTGGCCAGAGCTACCGACTTGCTTTTAGAGATTTTATTGGCGGGAAGGCGCAGTGCTTTATAGCTATTGTAATTGGGCACCTCAACACCGGTATTGGCAATGGTGGGCATTTCCATATCACAGGCGGATAAATTCACCGCGGAAAAAGCAACGAGGAGCAAAGCGGAGAGGGATTTCACAGAAACAATTTTCACGATATTGGGCTCCTTACCACAGGGACTGCATGATGCATTATAGCAAGAGCGGACCGAAAACAAAAAGGACATGGATCGCAGACAAAAGAAAACCTCCCGTCAGATCAGGGGGCTACCCACTGTAGTGAGACACGCGGACCGCCCGTAAACCCTTCTGGACGGGCGAGATCTTGCACCACAAAAAATCCCAGATGCACATAAAAAGCCTCCCATCTCCAGCTGAGTAAGGCATTGCATTGCGTCCAGGTCAAATCCAGGGGGCTGAGTGCTGCATCTGCGGCCAGAGCAACCTGATCAGACATTTGCCAGCGCATCATGCCTCCCAGCCAGGGGCTCAAACGGTAGGGGGACAAAAAGCGGGAAGCTGACCACCCCGAAAGGTATGTTTCTGCGTAGACCCCCAAACCAAGGTCAGCGTCCAGCTGAATATGATCCAGTAAGCGAAGTCCCAGCGTCGGCGTCAATACAGGAAAACCCGTACTCTCTGCTCCCCACGCCGACAAAAGGTGGGCCTGAACGCTCCCTCTCCATTGATGAATTCCCATATCTATCAGAGCCATATCTCCCTGCCAGATGCCGCTCAGCTGTTGAATATCTTGCCCTTGCTGATTATTCCCCCACTGCCCGCTGAGCATGGCAAAAGACTGTAAACCACCGTAATGATGTACGGGCGTGGTCCAGAAAGCTTCCGCGCCGGAAAACAGCCCCGATGTTGACCTGAGAGGCAGTCCCGTACGCTGTAAAAAGCGGTCGGGCTGTAAATAACTCAGTGTGGTTTGTCCCCAGCCCATCGGCGTACGCTGTAACAGGTCAATGCGCCCTGAAAAAGAGGTTTCCGGAGAAAGGTCTGTCAAATAGGAAAGATTTGTCAGTGCCTGTACGGTGGTGTTTTGTGTGGGCAGCCAGGCCAGGGCCGTCGTATTTTGAACTCCCGTGGCCCCAAAAGTTAGCTGGTCAAATACCTGCAGACGCTCACTGCGAAACACCTCAGCCGATACACCCGCTTCCCAACCATTTTCCAGGCTGAACAAAGGCTGAAAGCGTGCCGTTTCAGGGCGTAACCGCAAATCGCTCTCCTTCTGCTGAAAAGCCCACTGTACGTCAGGCCAGGCCAGAAAGAAATCCTTTGTTTCTACAGGCCTATACCGCACGCCCTGCAACCACAAATGCTCACCGTCTGGCAAAAAATAGGCCTGTTCTGCCAAAAAGACGCCCGGAATCCCCGGCAAACGGACTTCCACCTCTTGAAAAGCCCAGCGAAATGCTGACGCATTTAACCGCTCACTCACAATGACAAAGCCATACTGTTCAGAGGCAACACGCACAGCTGTAGCCTCAAAAGCGCCGGATGTCTCATGGTAATCCATGGTGGTGGCCTGAAGTGTGAATTGAGGGGTTTGCATACGCAGGGGCGCTTTAATGCTCCCCCGTATTCGCCAGGTGCGTGTGGCACGATGCACATTGACTTCTCTGGCAAAAATCTGCGCCTCTTGTTGCAGTAAACGCACTTTGCCCTTTAAAGAAAGAATTTCTGAAGAAGCTTCTATCTGTTGACTGTGCAAATGTATCTGCGCGGTCTGTGCCCCCGCAGGCTGTATATGACCGGTTCCAACCCAACCCATTGCCCAGACAATACCGTACAAAAGCACAAAAAAACAGGTCTTTAAGCGAAAAGACCTGTTTTTCTTCATCAAAAACCTAGAAATTGTAACGGGTATATAGTGCCAGATCGTGAGCCATAAATCTTCCTGAGAAGAAGCCACCCTCAATCAGCGTGTTGTATTCAAGGGTCAAATCAATATTGGTGTTCAGAATATTTTTGAAGGGTGCAGAAATGGTAATCCCCGAATCCTTAAGCAGTTGATACCCGGCGTCTGTGCCCAGGGTATCCCCAAAGGATTGACGTACCGCAAACAGCACTTTGGGAATGGTGCCTCCAAAATCAGGTAGAGCCACATAGCCACCCACGTTAGAAGCGGCCACAGTGCTACCACCAAAATTGGTCAGGCTTCTTAAAGCCACTTTTCCACCCAGGCCTGCATCCAGACCACTGCCCGCAATATTATTGGCAAATACGCCCACAGAACTCATGTCATAACCAATGAAGGAAGAATTCAACTGAACGGTGGCGCCCAGCGCATTGGTCCCAATGTCCAGTACCGCAGAGGCTTCTTTACGGGTGCCGCTAAGCGCAAAAGCAGCGTCGTTCCAGTAATCCATGGCGTGCAAGCCCAGACGTACGGGAATCAGGTCATTGCCAATAGCTTTACCCAGATCCAATTCCGCACCAATCACGCCATAGCCGTCATTTAAGTCTGCGGGCAAATCCAACACGTTGGAACGAATCCGGTTCAAACGGTCAAGGTTGCCCACCACCGCATCAGCGTTAATGAGAGCTCCGAAAGCTCCGCCACGGGATACCTGACCAAAATTTGACAGATTGCCCTGAGAGGCCAATAAACGACTGGTATAAAAAGAACCGTTGTTCAGTCCCACGAAGAAGGAGAAAGCTCCCCAGTCCAGATCCATGGATACGCTGGGAGAACTAGCCTGGTTATAGCGCTTACTGTTGGGATCCACGCGGCTGGCGTTAATGTCTCCCACCCAGAAGCGAGACACAGAGTTGATGTAGGGATCGTTATTGCCGCCTTGCTGAGCCTGGTTGACGGTGCGAATTTCGTCGCCACCCCAGCCCACTAGACCGTAACCGTGACCCAGCCAGCTTTCACCACTAAAGTGGTTTTTCAAGCTGGTGCCCGTGTTAATGGATTCATTAAAGTTATAAACCCCGAAGCGCACGTTTAGTTTGGGGGCGCCCAGACTGTTTTGTAAAGGGAAAGTGGTTTTCACCACCGAACGTTGCACATAGAAAGGAGCGCCCAGGAAGCCTTCTTCACCGAAATGTCCGCCAATAAACACCGCTTGTTGGCCCGCGGCTGTCCCTAAAAAGGCGCCTTCGTCCGCCAGAAAACTACCGCCGTAGCTCACCATGGGCAAAAGATTGGCGTCTACATTCAGGCGAGTTCTGACACGAAAGGGAAAGCGATCTCGACGAGAAATAAAGTTTCTGGCGGGAGAATTTACCTGTTCACGGTCAGGATTGCTGTTAAACAGAGGAGAAGAAGACTGGGTAGAATCCGTGACCGCCACGCGATCGCGGTAGCGTACTTCTACAGAACCTCCGATTTTTACCGCATCCAGCAGGCGCATCCGTTCTTCTAGACGATTGAGACGCCCCTTAAAATCCGCCAGTTCTTTGCGGAACTCTTTTTGCAGGGCCGCAATGGTTTCTAAATCTGTGCGGTCCACGTTGACGGGGGGGCCACCACCAGTGCCCGCTGCAGCCATGAGTTCTTCAACGCGGGTCATAACACGATAGAGGGCAGCAGCAAATTCATAGCGGGTCAGGGTACGGTTGCCGCGAAAGGTTTTATCCGGGTAGCCGTCAATAATCTCGTATTTTTCCATGAGAGATTGAACGGCACGGTAAGCCCAGTGCTCGGGACTGAGATCCACCATTTCGCTGGCAGGGGTGAAGGCCTGTGCAGCAGGGGCAATAATTCCCGTAAATAAAATACCGCAGGTCAAAGAAGATGCAAGAAATGCTGCTCTGGGTGACATGTTTGGCTCCTTGTAATTTGTGCTTTAGCTAGTGGGTTTGGGTTCTTAATGCGTTGCCGCACCCTGTCATTTTACCGTTGTTTGGCAGAATTGCAAGCATCCTCGACACAAAGCAGCTCAGAAATTGTGGGGCCCAGCGTCTCGCACAGCCTGGGGAGGCGTACCCCACAAAACCCGTGGGTAGCGGCGAGACGGTCGGCTGCGGCTCCATGCCAGTAGGTGGAAACACAAGCAGCATAAGGCACACGCTGTGCCAGTAAACCAGCAGTCATGCCCGCTAAAACGTCCCCCGCCCCCCCGCGGGCAAGCCCCGGATTCCCGGTAGGATTGATAAAAATCTCTTGCTCATCAGCGATCAGGGTTCGTGCTCCTTTGAGAATCACGGTCACGCCCATTTTTTGGCTAAGATCTTTTAAAGTTCCCATACGGTCTGCTTGCACCTGCTTTGAGGACGTCCCCAACAGGTGTGCAGCTTCACCCGGATGCGGCGTTAGAATACTGGTTTCGGGCAAAACATGTTCACCATTTTCTAACCAGGTTTTCAGATGATAAAGGCCGTCGGCATCAATGACCAGAGGCAGCTTATGTTTTTCAGCCTCAGAAAATAGACGATGACACAATGCTTGTGAACTCTGACTGCGTCCCAGACCCGGTCCAATCAAGAGGGTGTCCAGCGAACGCAATTCATCAAAGACGGCGTGGTGTGCTTTGAGCTGAACTTCAGGCAGGTGAGGAGCCAGCGCCTGAAGGTGGGTATTTTCTGTATAACCAAAGGTCATGCCCACGCCCGATTCCAAAGCCCCTGTTGCGGCCAGGATAAAAGCGCCCTGCATGCCCTCACTTCCGCCCACAATGCCCAGACGACCCACCTGATTTTTATGCATGGACGCTGAGCGCACGGGAAAACAAGCCCGTAACAGTCGAGCTGTGATTAACTGAGCATCCTTTTCTTCAGACTTCTGAGCGAGGGCTTCAGGAATCCCGATGTCTACCACCTCAAGCTCACCCACGTGGTCCAGAGCCTGATCCATATAGTGAGCCTGCTTGGCATACCCACAGGCCAGAGTCAGGTCTGCTTTAAAGGCCACGCCAAGCACCTGTCCTGTATCCGCGTGCAAACCGGAAGAAATATCCAGAGCAACCCGCTGACAAGGCTGTTGATTTAGATAAGTAATCCACGCTTCTAAAGGACCTTTCACGGGACGAGAAAGCCCGATACCCAGCAGTGCGTCAATACAAAGCACATCCGGGGACAAATGTTTTGGAAAAAGGTCTGCACATTCCCTGTTTTCAAAAGCCCTTATGTTAATACCCAGATGTTGGAGCACCTGCTGTTGATTCTGGTTTTCCGGGCTTTTGGGGGCGCGGGCATAAACATGTACGGATACCCCTTTGTTTTTCCATTTTTGAGTAGACAATAATCGCCCCAGCACCAGACCGTCTCCTCCGTTATTACCCGAGCCACAGAAAATATGTACTTCAGAAAAAGGACGCCGTGCATGACGCCTTTGCAACGCTTGTTCCATGGACAAGGCCGCCCGCTCCATAAGTACAGCACCTGAAATGCCCATATCTATAGTGGCCTGATCCAGAGACTGCATGCGCTCAGCCGATAAAATACGCTCGGTTAACATTATTGAATTACCGAATAAGCGCTGACTGTTGTACGAAGAGTTCATTAACAATCTCTTTGAGAGCCTCAACCTTTTGCAGACGGTTCAGGTTTTGTTGAAATACCACCCGGTGATTAAGCACATAAGGTGCAAGATATTTCACGTCATCAGGGGTAACATAATGGCGTTCTTTTAAATAAGCGTAAGCCTGTAAAGCCCGTAAAAAGGCAACAGCTGCCCGGGTACTGGCTCCGGCTCTGAAACGTCCGTCCTGACGGGTCATCTGAATCAGATGCAGCAAGAGCTGTTCTAATTCATCGCTCACTTCTACAGTTGCCACTTCCCGCTGCGCTCCCTGTAAAGCTTCCAGTGACAAAACACTGTCCAGACGCGCTTCCAGAGAGCGGCTGTTATTTTTTTGCAGATTCTGACGATGCAATTGCAAAATACGAGCTTCTGTATCAAAATCCGGGTACCCCATGCTGAAAGACAGCACAAAGCGATCTAACTGAGATTCCGGCAGAGGAAAAGTCCCGTAGGATTCAAGGGGGTTCTGAGTGGCTATAACAAAAAAGGGACGATCCACAGGATAGGTTTTACCATCCACGGTCACCTGATTTTCTTCCATTACTTCCAATAAGCTGGACTGACTGCGTGGCGTAGCCCGATTGATTTCATCTGCCAGAATAATATTGGCAAACACGGGCCCGGGAATAAATTCAAAGGTTCCTGTCTTCATATTAAAGATAGAACTTCCGGTAATATCTGCAGGCATCATGTCAGAGGTAAACTGAATCCGCTGAAACTCGCCTGAGAACGCACGAGCCAGGGAACGCGCCAGCAGGGTTTTTCCGGTACCCGGCACGTCTTCTAAAAGTACATGGCTGCCCGCCAGAAAACCGGTAATGGCCAGTTCAACCGCTTCAGGTTTGCCAATCACGGCCTGTTGAATCTGAGCCTTGAAAGTTTGCAAGTCAGCTTGGTAGGTAAATGTCACGGCGGTTCTTCTTCCTGTGGTTTTTACCAATTATAAGGGCAACACAGGGTCACTTTTATAAAATCACCCCGCTCCCGAAAAACTAAACAAATTAGCTAAATAAATTAGTTTTTGAACCTTGCACCAGATTACGTCTTTTGAGACAATGTATCACATGGCAGAAAAAATAACGCGAGCCCGTATTACGGAAACGGCTTTCCATATTCTCGAAAGCGAAGGTTTTGAGGCGCTCACCCTCAAGCACCTGGCGAAAAGCCTGGGTATTCGTACCCCTTCTTTATACAATCATATTAAAAATGCTCAGGATCTTCATGAATCTCTGGCTATTTCTGGCTGGCAGCGTCTGGCAGAACAATTGACCCATGTCAGTCTTTTAGAGGCCGCTGCGGTGGTCTATCGACGTTTTGTCCGCGAGCAGACGGCTTTGTATATGCTCATGTCACAACATACCCAAAAAGCAGTCCCTCTACTGAATCAACTCCGTGTCTTTATGCCTCCGGGACCTGAAAAAGATATCGTGCACGCCACTTACAGCACGTGGAGTCTCCTTCACGGTTTTATGGTTCTGGAGCAGCAAAATGAGGCGCGACCAGAAACCTTCAATTATTTACTGCGTACGCTGCGTACGCTGAATGGACTCAAATCATGAGATTACTCAGTCTGTTTTTAGTCATTTTGCTAAGTGTATCAGCCACCCCGGGTCAGGTTATTTCCCCCGATGCGATGCTTAAAGTAGGCGCAGAACGTAAAGCCATGTACTTACCTCAACTTCAAAACAAGCGAGTGGGTTTGGTGGTCAATCAAACCTCCAGAGTGGGACAGAAACACCTGGTGGATGATTTGCAAGCGCAGGGGGTTCAGGTGTCTCTTATTTTTGCGCCGGAGCACGGATTTCGCGGTGCAGCCGATGCGGGTGAACAGGTAGCAGACGGAGTAGACGTGCGCACCGGGGTGCCTCTCAAATCTCTCTACGGAAAGCATAAAAAACCGACACCTGAAGATCTGCAAAATCTGGACATTTTGCTCTTTGATATTCAGGATGTGGGCGTCAGGTATTACACTTATATCAGCACCATGCATTACGTGATGGAAGCTGCTGCCGAAAATAATCTGCCGCTGATCATCCTGGATCGTCCTAACCCCAACGGCAGCTATGTGGATGGCCCTGTGCTGGATCTGGAACACCAGTCTTTTGTGGGTATGCATCCCATTCCGCTAGTACATGGACTCACCGTGGGTGAACTGGCTCTGATGATCAAGGGAGAAAACTGGATTCGTCAGGCCGATGCGCTAGATTTAACGGTCGTTCCCGTGGAAAACTATACGCATATTACCCGCTACACCCTGCCCGTTCCTCCGTCTCCCAATCTGCCCAATCAGCAGGCTGTACAACACTACCCGTATCTGGGCCTGTTTGAAGGCACCGTGGTTTCCGTGGGCAGAGGAACGCCTTTTCCCTTTCAGGTGCTCGGTGTGCCCGAACGCAACGGTGGTTCCTTTCGTTTTGTGCCAGAATCTACCGCGGGTGCAAAATTTCCGCCCTATCGGGGAGTTACCTGTTACGGAGTAGATTTACGGGAAGTACGACCTGCTCCCTACCTCAATTTGCTTTATTTACAGCGTTTCTACAAGCGCTATGCCAAGAGCCATCCTGACAATCCTTCGGGATTTTTCAACCCGTTTTTTACCCGCCTTACGGGCAATACCCGTTTGCAAAAGGCGATTGAAGCGGGAGAAAGCCCGGCTAAAATTCGGGCACGCTGGCAAAACGATCTTCAGGTCTATCGCCAACTGCGTAGAAAATATTTAATTTATCCGTGAGTATATTATGCGTTTAGTCACTCTATTTATAAGTTCTTTTTTATTTTTTTGCTCCGTGCTTTCACCGCCTACCCCGGCCAGTGAAAGCAAAAAACATCCCCTTGTGAAAGAGCTGGATGCCTGTTTGAACGCCCAACCGGGCACCACTACAGAACGTTATTGCGTCAACCGTATGATCCCCAAGTGGGAAGCGCGTATGCAGGACTACTATCAGCGTCTGGGGGGTGATCAGAATAAAAGCCTGAAAATCGCCCAGGAACAGTGGCTCACCTATCGTAAGCACCAGGAAGCCTATCTCTTACAGAAGTACCACATGGACGGCACCCTGTATTTGCTGCTGGCATCCATTGAACGTATGGAACTGGTCAAGGAAAGAGCCTTAGCACTAGAAGCAGACTATGAGTTTCTAAAGATGCATTCTTAGGCGCTATTTACAGGCCTGCTCCGGTGTTAAAAAACACTGACGGGCCGCATACGCATCTGCAGCAAAATCTGAAAAGACGCCGTCAACGCCCAGCTTGAAAAACTGCAGGTACTCTGCAGTGGGATTATTCTGGTAGGGCTCTACCAGATATTCTTTGTCGGACCGAAAAGTCCAGGGGTGCACCTTTAAACCTGCCGCATGGGCATTTTGAATCAAGGCGGTAGCAGGCTGAAGTGCTCCTGTGGCAAAAGGCACAATCAATCGCTTGTCGGGACCAATACCGTCGGCGTAAAGAGCCACTTGCTTTAATCCCTCGGGGGTGATCATGCTGCCATAGCTCAATGACGTATTCAGCTGATCGGCGGGTTTGCCAGTGGCGGCAATCAGCTGAATTAAAGGCACTTCAATACGTCGATTTAACCACTGCAAATTGCCCACTTCAAAGGACTGAATAAAAACCGGATCATCGGCGTCTGTCAGCTCGTATCGGTGTAAAGCTTTCAATAAGGGTTCTTCAATGGGCAATTGAAGATTGCGAAAGTGGGTAGGGTGTTTGGTTTCGATATAAATACCCACGGGACGATTGAGCAGTCGCTCCTGCTCCGCCCGCAGTTCTAAAATTTCCTGAAGGGTGGGAATTTCAAACTGACCATTGTACTGCTGATCCCGAAAAGGCAGTCGCTGAACGGCGCGTAATTGCTTAATTTCTGCCAGTGTGAAATCTTCTGTGAACCAACCTGTTAGCGTTTCTCCATCAATAATTTGCGTGCGTTGACGTTCGGGAAACTTGCTGGCCACGTCGGTGGTGCCACCAATTTCATTTTCGTGTCGAGCGATGAGAACCCCGTCACGGGTAGACACCAGATCGGGCTCAAAATAATCGGCCCCCTGCAACAGTGCCTGTTTATAGGCTTCTAAGGTATGTTCGGGGTAAAGTCCCGATGCCCCACGATGTCCAATCACCAGCGGCTGTGCCTGTACAGCAGTGGTCATTGCCGCCAGAAGTACGCCTGTTAATCTTTTAATCAATCCCATAGCAAACCCTTAATTATTTTTGTCTTTGGAAAATAAATCCATCCAGCTTCTGCCCGTGGATATATACTCCAGATCAAGAAAGTCCAGCGAGGAAAAAATCAGCAGACAGACTCCCGCAGCCCAGAGGGTAAGGTCATGGTACTGCCGCGAAGCTTTAAATAACAGTACGGCAATAATGACCAGCACAATCGCCTGAAGCCCCACCGCAAAAAGGTTTTGCCGTCGCACCCTCCGAATTTCAATGCGCAATTCCTGTGCCACCTCTTGTTTAAGGCGGTCATAATTTTCTTCGGAAAGCTGAATCTCTTGCATGGATTCATTATACCCCGTAACGAAAAAAGCCCCTGTGTATCACAGGAGCTTTTTGTATGCTGTAAAAATCTTTAACGACTTCTTTAGCGACTAGGGTGTAGCGCCGGGCACCGCTTTGCTGGCAATAATGCGTTCATACATGGCCAGCTCAGAAGGTGAAGGTTGGTATCCCTGACGGTAGCGATTTAACAATTCCAATGCCCACTGAAGCTCATGATCCGGCGTGCCGGTATTGATCATCACCGCACCGGGAGGGGTGGTCTGAGCAGGAGCCACGGGCGCTGCAGGGGCTGCGGGAGCGGCAGGTTGAGGTGCAGGCTGTTGTCCCTGAGCCGCCTGTAAACGGTTATAAATATCCGTGAACTTGGCAATCTCAGCATCTGTAGCCTGATACCCTTGCTGCACCATATTTTGCAATTGCTGTGCCCACTGGACTTCCTGAGGGGTTGGCGCATTGCTGGCAGGTCCGGCAGGAGCCGCAGGGGCTGCTGGTGCAGGAGCTGCGGGTTGAGCAGGAGCAGGCGCTTGCTGACTGTTATAAATCTGAGTATAGCGATCAATTTCCTGCTGAGTGGGTTGGTATCCCTGATACTGCACCCGATGCTGTAGCTGCATGGCCCAGTCAATATCAGCCTGGGTCAAACCGCCTGCCTGAGCAGGGGCAGCAGAGGTAGTGGGTTCAGAAGGTGCAATACCGTAATTGGCCAGCTTCATTTGAATCGTGTTGTACCGGTTCACTTCTTCAGCGGAGCCTGACTGCCCTTGTGAAATGCGATTTTCAAAATTTTTGGCCCACTGAATCTCTTCGTTAGTGGCTCCGGGATGCTTTGCAGGTGCAGAGGGTGCCGGTGCAGGAGTTGCGGGCTGCGTGGGATTAGCAGGCTGAGGCGCAGGTGTAGGCTCTGGCGCATTCATGGCCTCATAACGATTGTAGATATCCGTGTATCTGGCGATCTCATGATGGGTAGGTTGATACCCCTGATCAGAACGCACTTGCAGATCCATGGCCCACTGCATTTCTTCAGGGGTCACGCTTTTGGCCATACCCACGGTAGGCGTTTCACCCGGTTGATAGGGTGCAGGGGTAGGTTCAGCCTGTGGAGTAGGCTGATTCTGATAGCGGTTAAAGATATCTTTATAACGCGCCACTTCTTCTGCGGTGGGCTGATAGTTCTGAGTCTGAATTTTATTCTGTAAATTCACAGCCCAGTCCATTTCTGCCTGTGTGACGGGCATCAGTTGACCGCTGGGCTGAGGTGATGTCACCTGACCGTTGTTTTGCTGAGCCATGTAGCGGTCAGTAATATTTTGATAGCGGGCCAGATCGTTGCCTGACAGCTGTTTACCGGCCTGGGCGCGCAGCCAGTTGAGTTCATCTTCAGTAACAGGACCCGTGGGCAACTGAGGTGAAGGCGCTGCGGTCTGTTGCTGGGCTGCATAGCGCTGCTGAATATTTTCATAGGCAGCCGCTTCCTGTGCGGTGGGACGGTAACCGTTAACAATTTTGTCCTGCATGGCCATGGCCCAGTTCAACTCATCCTGAGAAACCGTTTGTACCGGTGGGGTCGCGGTCGGCTGCTGAGTAGGCTGTTGCTGAGGCACACCGGGAACGGGCACATTGGGCACCGTAGGAGAAGGAGGAGGTGCTGTAGGCATACCGGTTTGCTGCTGTTGCTGACGGGCAAAAATATCGTTGTAACGATTTTGCTCATCCTGGCTGGGCTGATAGCCAAAATTGGTAATGCGCGTGGCCAGATTCTGTGCCCAGAGCAATTCTTCCTGAGTCACGGGCATGGGATTTCCCGTACCGGGCATTTGAGGATTTAAACTTTTGGTAACCACAGAATCCAACACAGACATCATTTGACCCGTGGCGATATCTGTCATGGCGGGTTTACCAGACTTATCTAAGAATCCGTCATTGATATTCATTTGCTGCTTAAACTGCTGCACGGCCTGACCGGTAGCGTATCCGTATACGCCGTTCACGTTCACCTGAACGCCGGCCAACTGCAGTTTTTGCTGTAAGTCCAGTACGCGATTGCGATCGTTATTACCCGGCTTGATGGTATTGGGGTCGGAATCCACCTGCTGCTGAAAAGATTTGTAAGCCTGCAGGTTCTCAGGAGAACGATAAACATCCTGAAAATAAGATTTAACCTGATCAAAGAAACCCACTTCCACAGCAGGTGCAGGTGCTGGCATGGGCTGAGGCGCGTTGAATCGGGTTTGATCCACGCCGTAGGAAGGTTGTGGGGCGTAAGGCTGCGCAAAAGGCTGCTGCACGGGCTGGGGCGCGTAGCCCTGCTGCGGAGCGCCCTGTACCGGAACCGTTGAGGCCACGGGCATAGGCTGTTGATTATAGTTGACGTTGCTGAAGTTTGACATGATGCACCTGCCTGATATCTATCGTTCTTAATTATACTATAGGGCCCTCTTTGAGAGATCTTGCGCAAATTAAAGGTAAGAGGAGGTTAAATTAAGAGAAATTTTCAGGAAACCGCCCGTACCTTGCACACTGCTTGTCGCATATTTTGAATTTCAGCGGCGTAAGTTTGTAAAATGCGCTGCGCAAAAACCGCCGGATCGATCCCATAGTCTGCCAGCCCGCGGGTGGGAACCGGCGTATTTTGACTGGAAATATTCAGCCCCAGATGCATCAATCCCGATACCGGGCTCACAGTGGCAATAGACACCGAGAGTTTGTATTCACCCTCATAAATATCGTCACCGTCCCGACGAAAAGATTTGCCCGTCAAATCTGTGAGGGCATCTTTAATTTGCGCCGTCAACAGACGCTGACGCAATACCATGACTTCCAGAGAAGTCTGAAAGTGCTCAATGATAAAGTGCAGCATATTTTCACTATAAATGCTCGCCTGTTCATGTACGTCCGCAAGATCCACCATTTCACTTAACTCCACATGGCAGCGACCACAGTATGCCACCACAGCATCTCCCAGTAAATCAAAGGAATTGTAGATCCAGTGGGATCGTAAAGCATCTCCGGTGTATGCCAGGGGGGTTTCTACAAAATATGTGTGCATAAGTGCTTGCATAAGGCTCTCTCTTTTGAACACAGAACACGCTCTCTGTGTCTATGATTTGTACATGTACATATTTATAATATTAGAGGGTGCGCCCCCATATTGCATATGCTGCAATGGGAAGTTACTGCTATATTAAGAAAAAAACCATACCGAAGGTGACCTTGTTTTGAAACGATTTGCTTATCCGTTGTTAACCTTGATTCTCGCCATGGGTACCATTACTCCTCCGGCCACTGCCGCCACATACCCCTTTAAAGATGTGGACTGTAAGCACCCGGCTTACAAAGAAATTTACGTGCTCAGCAAAAACGATATTCTCAACGGGGTCACTTACGATAAATTTGGCGGTGAACTGGATTTTAAGCGCTTTGATCTGGCGGATAGTTTAATTACCTTATTGGGCAATCGACAGGTGCCTAGCAATGTGTATACCATTATTGCAGACGTACAGCCCGGCAGCGATAAATACAAAACCGTCAGTAAGGTCATTCAGGGCAATCTGGTAGAACTCAAAGACAATAAATTTCAGGGTTTACGCCCCGTTACCCGTTATGAGCTGATGCAGTCACTACAACGTCTGCTTAACTTTATGGGTGCCAGCCCGCCGCTCCCCAGAGACAAAGAGCTTAAATTCAGAGACGTGGATCCTGAATACAAAGAAGATGTACAACAGGTAACCAACGTGTGGCAAATTACGGAAGGGTATCCCGATGGATTGTTCCGTGGGGATAACCGGGTCACCCGCTATGAAGCCACTATTATGCTATCTAAAGTGGCTTCAATTCTTTATGAAGACTTCAAAATCCAGCTTCAGGAACCCGCACCCCGTTGTACCAACGGAACAGCTCCCGTCGCAACGACAAGCCCAGGTACTAACCCTGTTGTAAGTGGAAATCCTGTAGTCACTCCTACCCGAAAACCCACCCTGGAAGAATTGCTGAATAGCTCACCCTCTCCCAAACCCACGCCTCCAGTGGTTAGACCCTCAGCAAAACCAACGGTAAAACCCAGTGCAAAACCCAGCGCAAAGCCCACGGCTCGTCCCACGGTAAAGCCCTCATCCAAACCTTCTGCCAAGCCCACGGCAAAACCCACGCCGCCAGTGGTCAAGCCAACCCCTCGACCCACTTCTTCAGGGCTCAGTGAACTGGAAAAGCTATTACAGCCTAAAGCCAGTGCGAAACCCAGTGCGAAACCCTCAGCGAAGCCTTCTCCCAAGTCCAGTTCTAACGTGGATTTGAGTAAAGTAGACATTGGGAGTATTTTTGGTAAACCCAAAGCCAGTGCCAGTCCTTCTACGAAGCCTTCTAGCAAACCGACGGCAAAGCCCTCTGCGAAGCCTTCAGCAAAACCATCCACTAAACCTACCCCGAAGCCGACGGCGAAGCCCAGCCCAAAACCGACGGTGAAACCTTCTGCGAAGCCCACGCCCCGGCCAACCCCAAAGCCCACTCAAAAACCCACGGCCAATATTGTGCCCCAGGCTTCAGCAAAGCCTGCGATTCGTTCCACGCCCACACCCAAGAGCAGCACTCAAAAAAGTCTGAGTGCCCTTGAACAAAAACTGTTAGAGCTACGCAAAAAACCTTCGGCCACACCTACTCCTCAAATCAGTGTCAAACCCGCCCTGCCGGAAACGCTGACAAAGACCCCTTTGCCCACTCCTACACCCCGTGTGGCCGTTAAGCCGACGCCTACTCCTACCGCCACACCTCTATTGCCTAAAATCAGGCTTAGTAAAATGCGGCCTGCTTTAGACAATCGCGTGATTTTATACGGTAATTATCGGGCCTTGTATGAAGAAAGAGTTCCTCCCGGAATTATGCAGGCCCTGGGTATGGACGCCAATTCTCAGAGCATTTCTGGAGATGCCGGCCTCTCCGGTAATTTGAGCACACTGTTCTGGTTTGGAGAACCGGGTACACTCATGGGAAATCTCGGAGTCGGCCTGGATATAGCCTCTCTGGGCGGCATCAAGTTTAACGGTGCTGATTTAACAGATGTGATCTGGACAGATTTAAGCGTTCTTTATAAGGTGGTCAACACTCCCAGCTTTGATCTGGCCACAGGACTCAGCGGGTATTTTAGAAGCACCCAGAGCAGTAACGATCCGCGCAATAACTATTTCCAGGCCTCCCGGAATTATATTGGTGTGGGCGCACGATTCACCGGCGCTTACCGCATTATCGAACCCCTGAGTCTGGAACTCACCGTGTCCCCTCACTATGTGATTCAGGATTTGGACAATATTTTACTTCCTCAGGAGTTGCCCCTGAACCGCTTTGATACACAAATTCAGTTTTTATTGAATTGGAATGTGATGGATATTGGTCAGGCCAAACTCTCTGTGAACACGGGTTATCAGGGTTCTCTCCTGTTTGATCTGGGCTCAGAGGCCAGTCAGATGATGCACGGCGGCATTCTGGGCGTGGGCTACCACTTCTAAATACCTCACTGAAAAGCCCCCCAAATTAAATTCAAAACTTAATTTGGGGGGCTTTGTGGATACTCTGGATCTTCTTCAGAATCGCCGAGGATCAGGATTGCAAAGGATTTTGCTCCTGGGGCATCAAAATACGATCTTCATTGTCTTCTGGAGAAGGTAGTTGCAAGGGCTCCTCCTCATGGCTTGCGGAACCCGCTTTATAAACGTCCACACCCTTTTGTAAACCAGTCATGGCCACAATTTTCCAGTGCGCCAGACGCTGTTTAAAATCACCTGCGTTGCCCTTGGCTCGATTCATGTTTTCACCCAAAGATTGATAGGTATCTCCAGCTTCATCTAGCACAACGTTGGCCTTACGTAAAATTTCGTTCACTTCGTACAATGTAGGTTGAACTTCCTCGGTCAAACCTCTGGCCACTTTGAGGATACCTCTCACCTCTAAAATAGTCATGACCAGTTGCCAGCAAACAATAATGGTGGAAAATAAAAAGATGCCCACCAGCACTCCAAATAAAATATATTCAGCCATTACGTATTCTCCTGTTGCCCGATGTTTTCAATCTGGGTCAGCTGCTGGTGTTTTTCGGCGGCCGCCTGTTTACCGGCATTCAGCGCCTGCTTCAGCAACTGAATTTTTGCAGAAATACCGGTTTTACCTTCTTCTGACCAGGTTTTAACCTGATTCACGCTGGCCTGAGCCTGTCCCTGGCTTTTTTTTACCTTGTTTTGTAAGTTGGCGCGGGTGGTGTCACCAGAAGCAGGGGCCAGTAAAAGACCCGCAGCAGCGCCTGCAGCGGCTCCAAACAGCAATCCCAGAAAAAAGGAGCCTGCGGAAAAACGGCGTTTTTTTGATTTTTTGTCACTCATGATGCAGCCTCGTCTTGTTCAATATTTTTATGCTTAACGCGTTCATGCACAACCTTAAAAGCCTGACCCAGACCTTTTTTAGCCACCATTTTAACCGGCAACGGCGCGCCCCCTATTTTTTTGAGCACCCAGGTCACCACTTTGGTTTCCACTAAAGCCAGAAACAGTCCCTGCACCAGATTAAGCATGGACTCAATTTGATCAATACTGCGATCTACCTGACGATTGACCTGCCGCAACTGCAAACGGGCATCCTGAATCAGTCCCGCTGCCTCAGGCAGTTCTTTAAAAAGTAAGTCTGTGTGCTCAGGCAGCACGCGATGACGCAAATACCAGAGTCCCATGGCCAGCAAAAGGCTGAGGACGCAGTAGATATAAACACTAATGGATAAAGCTGACGACCAGCTGAGATGATTATGCATAAACTCAAACTTTAAATGTATTCAAAATAACCTTTTCATAATATCACAGGGCTTTCTCTGGCCTTACTTCCGTAGATATATGTTAACAGCTGTAAAACTTAACCTTATAAAAACCTTTTGTTAAGCAATAAACAAATAAACACGTAAAATAAGCGTATAAAAGACATATGTCACGATTTGAAAGCTAAATCTGTTGATTTATACCGATTTCCTAAGTTTTAATAAATATATTAAGCAATAGTTAGGTATAATGAAGATGCAAGTTATTGTGTTAAGTCGCGATTATATGCCGTTGATGCACTGCGATATTCGCCGCGCGATGACCCTGATTTACTTAAATAAAGCCGAAATCATTAAAGAAAGCGGCGAATACATGCATACGGTCTCCGAAAAGTATGCGGTGCCCAGGGTGATTCGCTTGCTGGGTAAATTACTCAAGCGCTTCACACCGAGAGTATCTTACTCCCGCAAAAATATTCAAATCAGAGACAATCATACCTGCCAGTACTGTGGAGCCAAAAACCAGTTGACCCTGGATCACGTTATGCCCGTCTCACGGGGTGGTCAATCCACCTGGGAAAACGTGGTGACGGCGTGCTCGCCTTGCAACTCCCGCAAGGGCAATAAAACCCCCGAAGAAGCCCGTATGACTCTGGCAAAAACACCGGTGAAACCGTCTATGCTGATGAAGGTAGACTGGAACGACATTTTTGGTGACGCTCTCGGATAGGCTTGCGGTGTTTGGGAAGGTTTCAGTGCTACACTGCTTAAAAACAAAGGAAACGTTCCCATGTCTAAAAAGCAAAAAAGCCATGCCAAGCATCCCCCGCTTCAGATTTTAAAGCAAAAATTACACACCGAAGGCTACGGTTCTCAGTTTATTTCAGGCGCCGAAGATGAAGGTTTTGACTACCTTTTAATTCCCCTGGATGAGTTTGAAGAAGAGGAAGCAGAGGCCGAAGTACAGTTCGTTCTTCAGGCCTTCTTTGTGGAAGATATGATGCTGGCAGAAACCCCCGATCTTCCTGAAGAAGAAATCCCTGAATTTGCCATGCTCCAACTCATTTCGGAAATGCCTTTTTCCTGGGAAAGTGTCGCTCAGAATCGCTACGCTGAAGGCATGGCCATTTTAAATATCTTTAGCCAGAAGCTTCCTTTTGGACATTTTTATCTGGATGAAGATACCGTTATTTATACCTACGCATTTCCCTCAGAAACCCAGAAACTTCCTGTGGCACTGGTGACCAGCATGCTGGATATGATTTCATTTTTTGTGAACCGTATGGCGCCCGTCATGGAAGCCTTTGCCAATAATGCCGACATGAGTTGGGAAGATGCTCTGGACGCTCTGGATGCAAAAATGGGCGAGTAGCGCTAGCTTAAGTCACGCGAACTAAACTTTCTGAGTAAATCCGCATAAGCAGATTGCAAGGCGTTAAGCTGCGAACCCTCTCCCCCATGATCGGGATGATGTTTCATTAACAGCTGGCGATAACGCTTTTTCAGATGACTCAGGGAAGCCAGATCTTCTTCACGAAACCCCAGCGCCGCATAATATGTGTGGCGCTGTCTTTTTTGTTTGGCCAGAGCTTGTCTAATTTTTTTCTGTATCTCCGGTGGAAGTTCCGCACGACGCACCTGACGATAAATAGACTGGCATAGATTTTCTTTTAAAAAAATCTCCCGGGCAGGCGAGTAACGACGGTAAATATCTCGTAATAATTGGGTGTGGGAGATACGATCTATGCCGTAGCGATACGGAGGACGATTCTGTTCCAGATGTTCTATACATTGCCAAAGCGCCCAGAAAAAACGGTCTCCGTCGGAATCAAGCGCATAGATAAAAAAAACGGCGGTCATGATTTCAGTGTACCCTTACTGCTTCTGCTTTCACTGTGCTCCTTGTTAAAATACAGTTCAGGCGAACAAAAGAGGTAATCATGAGCGCACAAGAACCCATTCAGTTCCATCGTTATAGCATTAACGATGAAGAGAAAAAGGCTGTGATTGAGGCCCTTGAGTCCGGTTGGATCACCAAGGGGCCGCGGGTTGCCGCTTTTGAAGAAGATTTTAAAAAATATACCCACAGTTCCCACGCACTGGCCCTTAATTCCTGTACCGCCGGACTGCATCTGGCCATGCTGGCACTCAACATTGGTCCCGGAGATGAAGTGATTACTACTCCACTCACCTTTGTGGCCACGGTAAACATGATCGTGGAAGTGGGGGCACAACCGGTACTCGTGGACGTAAATCCCGACACGCTGAATATAGACATTAAAACCATTGAGGCCGCCATTACACCGCGCACAAAAGCCATTGTACCGGTGCATCTGGCGGGCCAGCCTTGCGATCTGGACCCTATCCTGGCGCTCGCCAAAGAACACGGGCTTTACGTACTCGACGATGCGGCTCATGCCATTGGCGCTGAATACAAAGGCAAACCCATCGGAGCCTATTGTGATGCCACCGCCTTTAGTTTTTATGCCACCAAAAACATCACCACGGGGGAAGGCGGAATGTTGACCAGTCCCCACTCGGATTTGATTGAAAAAGCCCGTCCGCTTTCTCTTCACGGTCTGAGTCAGGATGCCTGGAAACGGTACGCCCAAAACAAGGTGACCCACTATCTGGTGAATGCACCCGGTTATAAGTACAATATGACAGATATTCAGGCAGCCATGGGCATTGTACAGCTCAAAAAATGTGATGGTTTTACGGCCGAACGCGCAAAACGTGTGGCCCGCTACCGTGAGGGGCTTTCAAACCTGCCACTCCGGTTTCAGGAACCGATTCCCCACATAAAGCACGCCCACCATCTGTTTCCCGTGGTGCTAGATTTAGATGCTCTCACCCAGAGTCGTGACGAAATCATGAGCGCATTACAACAACAGGGCATTGGTTGTGCCGTACATTTTATTCCCGTACACCACCATCCTTTTTACGCAGATACTCTTAAAGATCAGATTCCCCGGCTGTCGCAGGCGGACACAATTGGACAATCCCTGATTTCCTTGCCTCTTTATCCTACCCTTACTTTTGAGAATCAGGATCGGGTGATCGATACTTTTTCCCGTATTCTTAAAGCAGCACAGCGTTAATGAGACCACTGATTTCTGCAGGCGTTCTGCTCGCCATGGTTTTATCGGCTGTCTGTGTGCCTTCTGCCCGGGCTCAGCCCAAAGAAGAAGTGGCTATTCTGGGACTACAATCTGGAAAATCTCTGGGCAAACAACTTTTTCTGCCCGACATGGTGGCCCGTAATGCCAGAGGATTGCGCGCGGGCATTCTCGTAGCTACCGATAATAAAACCAGCACAGAGGCACTGTCTCGCCAATTGCTACAGGCCGCCCAAAACAACGATAAATATCTTCCAGAAATTTTGCCCATGCCGGAAACAGAAGGCATGTTGTACAACGATGAAATTGCCAAACTGGCGGCCACGCACCAAAAAGACGTTATTTTTTTTGTAAGCGCTGAAGATCTGGGCAATAAACGCTGGTTGCTTCTGAGAGCCTATGCAGGGGTGCAGGGCAAAGTTTTGCATAGTACAAAAATCAATGCGGGAGAAGACAGCGGCACCACCCAAAAAGAAATTGAAGACTTTCTGGCTCATCCCGCTATCTCTCCAGCGGTCAATACTTTGTCTCCAGTAAACAACGAACTGCGTCTTGATACCACCCCTGGAGACATGCATGTGTATCTTGGAGATCGCATCGTGGGTCTCAGTCCGCTCATTATCAGGGGGTTGGCCACAGAACCCACAGAACTCAAAATTTTTGAGCAAGTGCCTTATCAGATTACGAAAATCAAAATTATTTCTACACCTCCGGGGGTAGAAGTGTTTGTGAACGATGAAAAACAGGGCACCACCCCAATAGAATTTCCGCCCGAACTTCGGGGGCCCGGCACCTACGATATTCGCTTCAATAGCGAGGATGAGTACGAGGCCGAGATTCAAATTCAAACGGATCCTGACGCTATTCCCGTGCAGCTCAATGACAGCAAAATTCAGCGTACGCCGGTCAGCTTTCAGGAACTGGACAAAACTTTTTATACCCTGACCTTGCACCCCTATCGACCTGTCACTGTGGTTAAGCCTGTGGACCCCGATACCCAACGCATACACGTGAATGCCTACAAATACGGAAAACTCATTTTGAACACCTCTGTCAAAGATGCTGAGGTGGAGCTCAACAACGAAATAGTGGGGGAAACCCCCTATTCCAATAATTTGCCCCAGGGCAAACACCTGCTTAAAGTGAGTAAAAACCGCTACCGCACCCGAGAAGAATCACTCATTCTTGAACCCGGAGAAACCCGAGAGCTTTTTCTAGAACTCGAACCTCGCAGTGCTGATACTTCTATCTTCCTGACTCCCACAGGTGAAATCACGCCTCAGATCAATATTGCCACCAAATACTTAACCTTTGGAAGACTGGAGTCCACCTTTGCTGAAGATCCTTACGTGAATGAATGGGCTCATCTGTACGGAGTCGAAGTGGACTATGGCTGGCCAGAAATTTATCGCTTTTCCGATAATTTTACGCTGGGTCTGGAATTTAGTGCTGCTTACTTTGCCTTACAAACCGCCACTCGCTTTCGTCAGTATCCAGCACTGGGCACCAAACTTCAGTTTCTCAGAGAAGGTGATAGCATTCCCATTTCTGCGGCAGTGGGCGGTTATGTGACCCTGGATCCGGCACGAATCAATACGGTAGGGTATTTGAGCCTGTCCCGCAACTTTGGTGATTTTGCACTGCACCTGGGTTTACAAACCCACGGGTTTAACCTGAACTTTGGTTATACGGGTTGGGATAATATCCGACTGGGCGCGTTGGTGTATGCGGATAGTTTCTTTAAACTCCTGGGAGAAAATGCTGAGAATACGGGAACGTTTTACGGTTTACAGGCGGGATACAGCTTCTAAGCCCTGAATCTTAAGCGCCGAACAGACGTTGAAGAAAACTTTTTTTCTTTTCTTCAGCCAGTGCTTCCTCTGCCTGAACACGCTCATTCTCAATCGCTTCTTTTTCTTTCACGAGATTTTCTTTCTCGCGCTGTAAAAGCTCTTTTTGAAAGGTCATTTCCTGAAGTTGGCGCTCTGCTTCGAGAATTTGATGCTGATAATCTTTTTCCGTAGAGCGAAGGTGTTCGCGAGCTTCTTTGAGCTCCTGACGGGTAGACTTCCATTGTTCAGGAGGTGGCAGCAGGGTGATTTTTTGTTCTAAACGCACGTTAGATTCTTCCAAAAAGCGATTGCGTTCTTCTAACTGACCAATTTGGTAAGTGGCACGGGCGTACTTTTCAGCCAGTTCATTCTGCTCTTTGATAATCTTTTGCACTTCGCTCTGGTGTTTTTCAAACATAGAGCTAAGATGGTCGGTGGAAGGGGAGCGTTCGTTTTGTCCATTGGCAATCAGACTGGCCATGCCAATGATTTCTTGCATGTCGACTGGTCTTTGAGATCCGGACTTTTTTGTATTGCTGTCACTATCCTGATAATGAAGCAAGCGCTGTTGCACATAGGTATGACGATCAATATCCGCAGAAATTTTCAGAGGGATATCGGCTTCATTGATCAGATAACCCGTACCCTGACGAACGGCGGGAAGTTTACCTGATTTGATCCAACGGGAGATGGTTTTTTCACTTTTGCCGGTAATTTTAGCAACTTCAGCAAGAGAATATTGTGACTCTGACATACTTAACTTTCAATTCCATTGTATCTGTTAATCTTAGCGTAAAAAAGCCTGATTGTCCAGTAGACGAAAGTCTTTTGTACCGGTAAAAATACCCTCGACATGTCGGGGTTAAACCTGCGTTATCTTGTGCTTACAAAACAGCATAAGAACCGTCAAAAAGTTTTCATCAAAAAACCCACCTTTCACTATGAAAGGTGGGTTGATGAGGCTCCGGCACCTGGGCTCGAACCAGGGACAGGCTGATTAACAGTCAGCTGCTCTACCAACTGAGCTATGCCGGATTACATATATCATGATACGGCGCTACGGAAGAAACGTCAAGGAAATACAGCCAAAAAAAGACAAAGAATTCAGGGCAACATCTGGGGACTGTTCAACCCCTGCATCGTACTGTACATGGTCACCCCCATCAAACGCTGGGTGACACCAATAGACAACACAAAGGCCAGGAGAATGGTGCCGGCGATTACCGCATATTCCACCATGGCCTGGCCTTTTTGAAAGCTTAATTTACGCAAGCTTTATCCGTTAGACGTGGATACAAAGTTAATGGGGACAAAAAGCTCTTTAGAAGCGGGAAAACCGGCGTCATCAGTTCCTTCAAGGACCACACGGGCCGAAATTTGACTGGTAATCCGACTTTGTGAACCGGGGCTGCCCAGTTGAACAATTTGTGCGCTGACAATAGGCAATTCTGTTTCTACCCGTCCCACCACAATATTGTTATTTTCATCGAACTGGTGAGAAGAAGGAACACGAATAGAGCCGGTAATAACCACCTGTCTGGGGTTTAACTGTAAACTGTCGGGCAGGTAGTCAATGCTGATTTTATTGTACGTTACGCCAATGCTTCCGGGCTCTCCTTCAAGAGCAATCACGGGATTTTGAACGTCGGCGGAAACAGTATCACCGCTGGCAGAATACGTCACGGTAGCAATATTGGGTCTTTCTGCAGTACCTACCTTTATTTGAGCAGGCACATTGGTAAAGAGACCGCAGGAAGCAGTCAGGGCCGCAGAGAGTACGAGCCCGGCAAGACGGTAACTAAATTTCATACAGTATTCCTTTTAAATAGCGTTGGCTTAGATTATATCACGCTCAGGAGCCCTGAGGATTTTGCACCTGAACCACCGTGGTTTGCTGGAGATAATCAGAAGCACTCAAACCCCGGGTGTCGGTCACGAGGGTGTTTTGTAAACGACCGGACTCAATGCTGATCACACGATATTGATCGGGAGCCTCTCGGATAACGGCTTCAGTAGGACTGGGATTGGTTTGAATAGGTGTGACCGTGGGCTGACGCAAAGCTACATTTTCACTACCGTAGACCTCAATAGCCAGTTGGGTGAGCACGGGCAGAAGTTCTGAACGGGTTAGCGTTTCCACCAGCGACTGATACCCCTGCAACAAAACGGCACGATCTTCTACCAGATCTACCGTTTTGAGCACACCGTTAACGACTACAGACTGCTGATTAAGAATCGCAGTGAGTGATCTTTGGCTTTCAGGTAAAAGGCCCGCAAATTGACCAAGCTGGGTAAAATAACGCTCGGTGTATTCGGTGGCCTGAAAAATTTGAGTGAGGGCTTCAAAGGTGCCCGCAGGATTATTGATGCCAAAGGTCTGATTAGCTTCAAAAAGCCCCTGGTAAAGCGACAGATTATTATTGATGCCCCGAAGCAGCTGCGCAGCCGAATCATTAAAAATACGCTCATACTCCTGACGCAATTCGTTCTGAGTATTAGAAATAACCAGCGAATTGGAGGCTGCTAACATGGGAGGTAATACCTCGCTATTTAGACGTTCATAGGCAGAGACATTAATAGGCACAGTGAGCAAATCACCGGTAATTTGAAAATAAGCGTTTTGAGATTGGATCACGCTAAAGCGTGCGGAATCGGTGTTGAGTTCAGAGGCCCTATCTAATTCCTGCTGAATATCGGAATTTCCGGTGGTGGGAGGGGGAACACTTGTTGGGCCTCCGCCGGATCCCGTTGCACAGGCTGTTAACGATAGACTGAGAAAAAGGAATAGGGTGCGATTAAAGATTCGATTCATGGCGTATCACCTTTTTTTCTTAATTATAAGCGAAGGTGATTATCGAATTCCATTCCATCCTCGTTCATAGTAATTCAAAATGACTGGTTGCATCAATGTGCTGGGCTGAATCGTATCTAGATCTCGCTGTAAGTCTTTAGGCATCGCAAAAAGCGATCGCAGGGTAGCCGTATTAAGAAAACGTAAATCTTTTAGGTTCAGGCCCGGAGCAAAGCTGAGGGTATCGGGTTTGAGGTCACTTTCGGTGGCCATTTGAAATCCCCAGTTGCCAAAAGAGGGTACATCTACCTGATAGGGAAAAACCTGAAGGCCGGTGGCTGCCAATGTTTGATGCACGCACCAGAAGGCTTCTGGAGCAAAAAAGGGTGAGGTACTTTGCACCACAATGGCCCCACCGGGTCGTAAACGTTTTTTCAGAAGTTCATAAAAGCCCACTGAGTACAACTTTGACAGGGCCGTTTGCGACGGATCGGGTAAATCCACAAACACCACATCATAAAAATCGACGCTGTTTTCAGCAAATTTATAGGCGTCTTTGTGATGAATGGTTAACGCTTCGTGGGACAAACTGTCCTGATTCAGAGCCTTCAACCTGGGGTGTTCCCGAAACATGCGCGTCATTTCTGGATCAATGTCTACCAGGTCAATGGATTCGAGCCCGGGGTATCTGAGAAGTTCTCGAACGGCCAAACCATCTCCTCCTCCCAACACCAGGATATTTTTGGCCTTATGGTTAAAGGCCATGGCGGGATGAATCAAACTTTCGTGGTAACGGTGCTCGTCCAGTGACGAAAACTGTAGTCCACCGTTAATGAACAAACGAATGTCTTTGTGCCACTGGGTCACCACCAGATGCTGATAAGGCGTACGCACACTGGCAATCACCTGATCTCGATACAGCCGCTGCTCCATGGCAGACTCCAGGACAGGCGACTGCCAGACCCCGTAGATGAGCCCCGTAGCCACCAATAAGGCAAAAACGCTCAAACTCTTGAAATAATGCAAAAACTGCCGGTGACGCACAAAATTAATCAGGGCAATGGCCAGATTGGACAACCCCAGAACCATCGCGGTGCGAATCAAACCCAGTTGTGGCAACAGAAACAAGGGAAAGAGTAAAGCCCCGATTAACCCACCCACATAATCGTAAGTGAGCACGTTAGCCACATTTTCCCGCAGATCTTCCTGAGACTCCAGTAAACGAATCAGCAGGGGAATTTCGATGCCTACAAGCATGCCAATGAGTACCGTAATAAAAACAAAGGCGTATTCGTAAAATTCCGTTTCTGCATAAAACCAGAACAACAAAAGCGCAGAAACGCCTCCTGCCAGTCCGATTAAAATTTCCGAACCCACGAACCAGTCAAAAAGCTTGTCCCTGGCAAAACGAGACACAAAGGCTCCCAGTCCCATGGCGCTCATGTAAAGTCCGATAGTGACGGAGAAATAATAAATAGAGTCTCCCCACAGATAAGAGGATACAGCCCCAATAATCAGCTCATAAATGATGCCGCAAACGGCAATCACCAGAATACTGAGATAGACCAGTCCTGAGGACAGTTTTGCGTTCATGGCTTAAAACAGGCGTCGTTTATACCCACGACGGGAACCAACGCAGTAGGCCGTAATATTGCCATGAAATGGGTAAGGCCGAATAAATGGGGTAAAACAACATAAAGAGGGCCACCACTACCGCAAAGTAGGCACCGCTAATGGTTTTGCCCGTGGAACCCAGTTTCTGCACCAGAAAGCCCATGACCGCCGCAGTACATAAACAAATATAGGGCACCGCCTCAAAGAAATAGTGTGCGTAGTTTAGCGTTCTGGGAGACAGAGCCCAGGGCACAAACATGCAAATGAACCCCAGGGCCATGAACACCAGGCTCAAACGCTGTTTGAACCAGGCCAGCACCGCGACTGCATAGGTCATCACCACAGCGGTCCACCAGATGGCGGGATTACCCACCGCCAGAATACCGCCGAGCAAGCCCTGATTGGCACCGGTTTTATAACTCTGGAAATAGTACCAGGTGGGTCTGGCCAGCCAGTGCCAGGTGTACCAGGCAGAATAGTAAGGGTGTGGATCTGTCAAATTAGAATGGTACTGCCAGATCCGCTTTTGTTCTACAAGAACCTCGCTGACGCTATAGCCATAATTCAGATAATAAGGGGCATAGGCACACAAGTAAATTAAAAAGGGAAGTCCCACGGTGATCCCGGGAATCAGAATCCAGAGTGCCAGCACGCGGCCATTAAATGTCCACTTTAGCTTACCCTCGACAAGTCCGGGTAGACTCAGGATGGAAGGAACCAGAACGCCAAAACCCAGAATACCTATCATAAAAGCAAAAGACCAGAGAGAGGTCCATCGCGTAGATAGTGCTAAACCGATAAAAAGTACAGCAGACAAAAAGTAGACATAGTTCGTTTTACGTCCCGGACGATGCCAGTAATGCTGAAAAAAGCGCCAAGTCAACATCAGGGCTGTCACCTGGAAAAAAGTCGCAAAAATATTGGTCATGGCCATACGCGACTGCACAAAGTAAACGCCGTCACAAGAAAGCAGCAGCACAGCCACGACGGCTTGCCAGCGGTGAGGCAAGGTAAAACGCCCCAGAAAATAAAGGGAAGCCAGTAGAAGGGTTCCTGCCATGACAGGCAAAACACGCCAGCCCAGGCCGGTCAGTTCGTAAAGCATGGCGCCCAGAGAAATCAAGAGTTTGGCCAGCGGCGGGTGTACCCAC
>CAYFGW010000009.1:0-37683 GCA_964342365.1 uncultured Candidatus Sericytochromatia bacterium
CCCTGAAACTGCCTCTCACTGAGCATTATGCCCTGAATCATCGCCAGATGAAGGTGCATTACGTGCGCTATATATCTCCAAAAGTTTCCGAACAAGCGCCCATTTTACTGTTTGTGCCCGGTATTTCCGCAAATTACCTGGCGGGCGCGCGCTATTACGGACTGGCAGAACGGCTGGGCGCTGAACTGGTGATCATGGAACCTACCAACCACGGCTGGTCCGATGACGACGGTAGCGGTGCCGCCTTTGGCTGCCGCGAAAAGCATGATGTGGTGGCCGTGGTGAAAGATTTACTGACTCATAACCAGCGCAAAATGTACGTGTTTACCACCTCTATGGGAGGAATGACCTTCACCAACGCTCTGCCCGAGCTCAGGACCTTTGCCCCTCAAATTTTTGGGGTAACTCTGGAAAATCCGCCCAGTTCCCTGCGGGATGTGATGGTGGATCAGGCCCATAAACGTGATCTGCCGGAGTTTATGGTCAATCAGGTGCACGGGCTGGCCCAGTGGCGTGCGGGTCTGGAATTTGGCCCCTGCGCCACCGTAAATCAGGTGAAACATGTATTTACACCCACACAAATCACCGGGACCCCGCAAGATCATCTGGTGCCCCTGCCCATGGTCAAAAAGGTGTTTGAAGCCTTACCCACTTTGTCCGCGATGCCCGGCAAAGCGAGCAGCTCCTGGCACGAATTTCGAGTTTATCCGCACGGGGGACATTCCATTATCTGGAACGGCCAGCCTGAGGTATTTGAAAAAGATTTACAAGCCTTCTGGCAAAAAAGCATGGCCTGGCATCAGGCAAAGTACCCGGATAGTTACCAAGGCGATAGTTACCAGGGCAGCACGCTTCCGTCCCAGTGATACAGCTGCCCCGTTTCTTCGGGTGTCACCTGATCAATAATTTTCAGCAAACGCTCTGCGGTAAGCTGAGGAGAATACAGGCGTTCTGCGCTAATGCGCGCCTGAAAAGGCTCTGATAAGGGGCTGTCCGTGGTGCCCGGATGCATGGCAATCAGACTGTACTGTTTATGGGTGCGCTTCATTTCAATGGAAGTGGTTTTGATGAGCATATTGAGCGCCGCCTTACTGGCCCGGTAACCGTACCAGCCCCCCAGACGATTATCTTCAATACTGCCAATCTGAGCACTTAAAAAAGCCAGCACACCCGTGGCCTTACGATCCAGTATGGGCACAAAGGCCTTGAGCACCATGGCAGGAATAACCGTATTGATGGAAAAATAATGCTGGAGCGTTTCAGGAGTCATTTCCGTAAGGCGCTTTTCAGGAAATACCACATCGTCGTGCAGAGTGCCCACACAGCACACCAGACGATCAATATCGGTACCTTTCAGTTCCTCTGCAATGGCGGTTAGCGACGCGGTCGAATAATCCGTCAGATGATGGGTCAGGTTCAAATTTGCCACCTCAGCCAGTATGGGGGACTGCCGGGACAGGGCAATAATTTTGCGCTCGGGGTCCTGCTTTTGCATGTTTTGCATCATGGCCCGGGCAATGGCGCTGCCTGCGCCCACAAATAGAGCCGTGGGCATTACAGCACCACCAGGCGAGAATGGGCAAACTCAGAGCGCGCCTGAATGGTTTTCATCACTTGCTGATCCAGTTTTTCATCCACGTTAATGACCATCACCGCAGGACCTCGCTTCCCGTGGCGACCCAGCTGAATACCGCTGATATTGATATCCAGATCGCCCAGAAGTTCACCCATCACCCCGATCATACCGGGCTTATCAGGGTGAGGCACCACCAGCATATGCCCGGCGGGAATACAGCCAATGGGGAAGTGATCGATGTGCACAATGCGTTCTTCACCCTCCCCGATAATGGAACCCGCCACGTGGCGGTGCTCTCCGTTGTCAAAGTACACGCTCAGCGAAATGAGGTTGGTGTAATCGGACGAAAAATGGGTCTGGGTTTCGTTTACCTCAATGCCCCGCTCCTGGGCCAAATACAGGGCGTTCACATAATTGACCTGTTCAGGCAGAGAGTGCTTGAGAAGTCCGCGCAGCAGCGCCACTTTAAGAGGCTCCGTATTTTTATCCGCCAGTTCCCCTACATACTCAATTTCCACCCGCTCAATGGGCAAGGACTGCAACTGCCCCAGAAAACTGCCCAGATTTTCCGCCAGGGGGAAATAAGGCTGAACATCTTGCAATAAGCGAGGCATTAGACTGGGGATATTAATCGCATTTTGCACGCTTTCTCCCTGTAAGAGTTTGACCGCCTGCTCCGCCACATCCCGGGCGACGTTCACCTGGGCCTCTTTGGTGGAAGCACCCAGATGCGGCGTTAGAATCACATCGCGTCCCAGCGTTTGTAAGGGACTGTCGATGAGAGGCTCCTGCTCAAATACGTCAAGGGCAGCCCCTGCCACCTTGCCCGACTTCACCGCCGCAGCGAGCGCCTCGCTGTCCACCAACTGGCCCCGGGCACAATTAATAATCCGCACGCCGTCTTTCATCATGGCAATGCTTTCTGCATTAATCATATGGTGGGTTTCGGGGGTATTGGGCACGTGCAGGCTCAAATAGTCGGCCCGGGCAAAAACTTCTTGTAAAGGCAAAAGCTCCACATGCATCCGCTGGGCCTGCTCTTTGCTCACAAAGGGGTCGAAACCCACCAACTGCATATTCATGGCGTGGGCCACGCGCGCTACATGGGTTCCAATTTTGCCCAGACCTACAATGCCCAGCACTTTGCCGTTGAGTTCTGAACCCAGAAAATCTTTACGCTTCCACTCGTTGTTTCTCAGGGACTGATCCGCAGCCGGCACATAGCGGGCCAGCGCAAACATGAGTCCCAGGGTATGCTCCGCGGCGGCCATGGTATTGCCAGAAGGTGAGTTAACCACCATGATCCCCTGACGGGTGGCGGCTTCCAGATCAATATTATCCACACCGACCCCCGCCCGGGCAATCATTTTCAACTGTCGCGTACTTTCAATCACGCGGGCCGTCACTTTGGTCTGGCTGCGCACCAGCAGGACGTCTATGCCCTCAAGGGCCTCAATCAGCGCATCTTCGCTCAGGGGTGCAGATTCAGTCACCTGTGCCACGGGTTTGAGAATATCCACGGCAGAGGCATCAATGTGGTCACACACCAGCACACGGGGTTGAGCATTAAGAGGTTGAGAATCAGACATATTAGTGGTTTTGGACATAGCGGAAGGCTCCTTTTGAGGCCACAAATTGTTACAATGCAGCTATGGATCAATTTGCATATTTAGAATTTGGCGATGAAAGCACGCAAACATCGGCCACAGGCACATCATCTTACCGCTTATTAAAGATTCCTGACAACCAGTATTTAAATTATCTGGATCTGGTGAGCATGAACCCCACCGCCGCCAGTTTAAAACGGGTGTCTCGCCGCCTGATCGAAAAATACCGCTTTATTCCCATTATTAATCAACCAGCGGCCATGCCCCTGCGTCTTCCGGGACACCTTGACCCCCAGTTCCATATTCGCTACAAAAACGAGCAAAAGGTGTGTGCTTATCTGGCCATCTGCCCGCCCAAAAACGATATGCCCCTGCGCTTTATTCACAACGCCATGGGATACGGTCTGTACGGACTTCCCATTAAAGACGCTACCTTTGACCGTTTTATGACGGAACAGTATGCCCAACGTCTCGGAAAATAAGCAAAGCGGAACAACAGTCAGCGGCACACTGCAACTCAGCACCGGTGAAATTCTCACCGATCCCTCAAAAACGGTTAATGAGCAATTGGATCAGGGCTATACTATTTTGTCAGATCCTGACGGCCAGTGGTCCGCCCTGTGTTATGCCTTTGAAAAAGACAATGGATGCTTGAACGCACCGCGTATTGACATTTCGCTGGCCCAGGCCCAAAAAAGGGTTCTGGCACAGTTTCCGCAGTGGCAACATCTTGATCTTCGGCCCGTGGAAGAAGCGGGTTGGTGTAACGCCACCTTTCGACTGGGAGACCACTTGCTCCTCAAAATTCCGCGGGCCAAACGCTATGAACACAGCCATCTGATGGAGTATCGGTATTTACCTCGCCTGCGCAAACATTTATCAGGTCTCTCATCCACACCAATTGAGATTCCAGAACCCGTTGCTCTGGGCATGCCCGACCCGGACTTTCCCTGGCACTGCAGCGTTGCCCGTTGGATACCGGGTGACACAGCCACGGCGTTATCGGCACGGTATCAAGAGCGCTTTGCCCTTGAACTGGCCCGATTTTTAAAAACCCTCTGGCAAGCTCCTAACCATGAGGGCCCCGCTTTTTTTGAGCAAAATTTTTACCGGGGTGCACCTTTGCAGGTGTATGACAGCGAAAGCCGCGAAGCGCTTAAAGCACTTACCCACGTCATTGATACGCAAAAAGCGGCAGCGGTGTGGCACCAGGCCACAAACTCCCGCTGGCAACAGGCCCCGGTCTGGGTCCATGGAGACGCGTTTCCTGCCAATATGCTGATTCAAAACCAGCATCTGCATGCGGTCATTGACTTTGGCAATATGTGCCTGGGTGATCCCGCCTGTGATCTGGTCATGGCATGGACTTTTTTTGAAGGCGCAAGCCGTAAAGCCTTTATCACCGCCATCAACCAGGATGAACGTATTGATGCCCACACCTGGGAACGAGCCAGAGGCTGGGCCCTGTGGAAAACGCTGATCACCCTGGCGGGCATCAAAGACAAAGATTCTGAAGCAGCACGTCAACAGATCGCGCTTATTGAGCTGCTCATTTGCGCTCACGGATAAGTATCGTAGCCCACGAATGCTGTAACATAAAGCTATGAAAAACAAACCCTTCATTCTCACCCTGCTGTGTCTGGCCGTGGCACTCTTTCATCCTCCCTCTTCGTCAGCCCGCGACAATGCCGCCTTTGAGATGGGCCAGTATAAGGTAAAAGCCGGAACGCGCCAGCGCCTGGAGCTTCCTGCGGGGAAAATGTATAATCACCAGGAGCTGCACCTGTCTATGGACGTGATTCACAGTCAGCAACCGGGCCCCGTGCTCTGTGTCACCGCAGCGGTTCACGGCGATGAAATTAACGGTGTAGAAATCATTAGCCGTCTGCTAACCCATGACGTCCTGCGGAATCTCAGAGGGACGCTGGTGGCCATTCCCGTGGTAAATATGCAGGCTTTTTTAGGGCGCAGTCGCTATTTTCCCGACCGTCGAGATTTGAACCGTTCTTTTCCCGGTTCTGAAAAAGGTTCCGGGGCCAGCCGACTGGCGCGCTTGCTGACCACCACCGTGCTGCCCCGATGCAGCCACGTGATTGATTTACATACGGGTGCCGTTCACCGCAGCAATTTGCCCCAAATTCGAGCAGACCTGTCCCAGGCAGGCATTACAGAACTGGCCGGGGCTTTTGGCGCTCCCGTTATTGTGCACAGCAATACCATTAAGGGATCGTTTCGGGCCAGCGCCCAGAAACGCAACATTCCGCTTCTCCTTTACGAAGGTGGACAGGCCCTCCGTTTTGAAGAAACGCCTATTCAAGCCGGCGTTGGCGGGATTCTGGGCGTCATGCGTTACTTAAATATGCTACCGCGGGATAACACGGCACCTCCTCCTGTAACTATTGCTCGTTCCAGCTACTGGGTACGGGCTCCTCAGGGCGGACTCTTAAAGAGCAGTTTGGAGTTGGGGCAGTATGTGGACAAAGGACAAAAACTCGCCGATATCTCAGACACTTTTGGCGAAAATTTAAAGCCCGTGTATGCCGGACAGGCGGGCCTGATCATAGGTATTAACCATTTGCCTTTTGTAGAAGAGGGCTCGGCTCTGTTTCATATTGCTGAAACCGAAAGGCCTTAGTCTGTGAACAAACGCCGTCCACCTCGCATGATCTCTCTGATTCTCGTATTTTGTACATTGAGCGTATTTTGGGCATTGCGTCTATCTCTTCAGGCAAAAGAGCTTCAGATTTATCATACGGGCTCAAAAAAAGATGTGTCTGCTCGGCTGCACGGGCCAGCACTCTTACTGGGTGGGGGTGGAAAAGACGTAACTGAAGCCATGCAAGCACACATTGATAGTGTTCGCGGCTGCCAACGCTGCGCGGTGAAACTGGACATGGTTATTATCCGGTCTTCGGGCGCAGACGGTTACCACAGTTTGTATGAACAACTGCACGGTCTGAACACCATGAAAACTTTGGTCATCACGGACAGAGAGACCGCCAACTCTTCTGAAGTACAAAAAGCACTGCGTCATGCTGAACTGGTTTTCTTTGCGGGAGGAAGGCAAAGCCGCTATGTTCGCCTATTCAAGGGCACGTCTCTGATACAAAGTGTGAAAGCGGTTTATCAGCGGGGAGGAGGTATAGGCGGTACCAGCGCCGGGCTGGCGATTCAGGGAAGCAGTATCTACGACGCCCTTACAGGAAGTGTCCGCTCAGCCCAGGCTTTAGAAAACGCTTATCACACCAAAGTTTCTCTTACGCACGATCTGTTTCAGTGGCCACTCATGGCGGGCATTTTTACCGACAGTCATTTTACTCAACGGGATCGTCTTGGGCGACTGCTTACGTTTCTGGCTCGCTCCCAGCAAGAAACACAGAGCCCCGTGGTAGGTCTGGGCATAGACGAAGCTACGGCCATTACCGTCAATTCCCGTGGCGAAGCCCGGGTTTTTGGCCGCCATCACGCTTATCTTGTACATTTGCTGAGTCCACCTCCCCATCTCAAAAAAGGGCAGCCTCTTGATAAAGCCAACTACCGCCTCTGGCGTTTTCGCCCGGGAGATCGGTTTGATTTACCCGGACGTGTGAAAACTCCCCCGTTGGGTCATGGGCATAAGATCACCGTGAATCAGGGACACCTGAACCAAAAGCCCTATTGAGGGTCGATGATTAAAGCAGCGCCAGAAATTCATCCCAGCGGGTGCGGCGGGCAAAGAGCGAATCTCTGTAGGCGGGATCCATGTTGCCATTCACCGGCAGGTAAATCGCCAGACCGTGAGCCATGGTTTGATCCGGGGTATGGGCCTCAGACACCACAATTTTTTTAACTCCCGCGATCACCGCCTGTGCGTCTTCACGAATATGGGGATTCTGACTATGACGCAGCAATTGCTCACAAAAGTCCACCAGATCCCGCTGATAATAATCACCGTAATCTGCAGACCAGCGCTGCATGGCCGCAAACATAGACGTGGCTTTTGTGGCCTGACGAATGGACTGAGATTCCGTGGGCATGGCGACAATGAGCGCCTTTGCCAGACGATCCACAGACTTGACCAAACGCTCAAAATCTTGATTGAGCCGAATAGCGGACCAGGTCTGACTGAGGTCTTGTTTGGCAAAAGCGCCGCGGGTAAAGGGCGTTTGCACCGTATCGTGAATCAGACGTTCCATATTCTGGGTGCTGTGATGCTGGTCGAGAATATATTCCCAGGGTGTAGAACCGCCAAAGCTGAAATCTTCAGAAGCACTCAACACCTGTGTTACGCTTTTCAGCGCGTCTGCTACCTCAATGGTGGCCATCATGCAGGCCGCCAGATGCAGACCGTCGAGACGACCGCCCTGAAACCCTTTCCCCAGAGCTTTAAAGGTTTGTTTCAAACTCAGGTTTTCATGAGGTCCGTTAACGGTTCCGTCATAATCGTACATAATGCCCCGGTAACCACCGCCGTGACTACTCAGGGTAACAAAGGTATTTTTAGCGGGAGTTTCCCGGCTCATCCAGCTCAAAAAGTCTCGCAGTGCAGGTGTACGACCTGTATCTAGTTCACCCCGCTGTTCAAATCCCTGACCCATCCAGGCCTGCTGATGATGTACCCGACTCCAGATTCCATCATTTTTTTCATCGGAGTCGGCACTCAAAAACAATCGCAAACGGGAGTTACTCTTCACCTGCGCCAGTTGCCAGTGTAAATACTTTGCCCCTCGCAAGGTACCGCCATTGTAATCGTCCATGGCGTAGTAAAAAGCGGCGTTGAGGCCACTTTTTCTGGCCGAAGTTTCCACCGCAGCACGGGAAAAGCGAACGGGAGCCTGCTGAACAGGTCCAGTCCGCGGTGCACAGGCAGCCAGCGTCAAAAGCGACGTTAAGGCCAGAGAGAAAACCGGGGTCAACACATGCTTATTTTTCAAAAGAAAAGCTTCCGAGCCAGGGCGTGGTCCAGGGCAGAGACGTGACACCATTGCGGGTGGTGGCAGAATAGGTACTCTGTCCGGGGAGCATTCTGACTCTCACCACACCTTCTTCGCCGTTTTCAAGCACGCCTGCGTGGACCGCAGCCGCTCCTAAATCAGAATCATCGGTATAGATATCTGATCCGTACACGGCAGCCGTGTTCCGACCACGGGTGCGCAGTGAAATCACCTGATTCACGCGCTCGCGGTATTGCACCATGGTGCCCTGATACAAGTCAGCACTCGCATCAAGGTCTACATTCACATTCGAACCGGCACTTGCACCAGCGTTCGCATCAACGTTTGCATCAGCGGTTCCAGAGCTTGCTCCATTATTATCTGAGGAGTCAGAAGCAGCCGTAGCGGGCGTATCTGAAGTGGCGGGGGTATCACAGGCAGTAACTGTCAGGGTAGAAAACAGGGCCAGGGCCAGAAATAAACGACGGGTGAGCATAAAAAATCCTTGTATTATAGTTTTTCTATTTTACCGTAATTTAGCGCAGGACGGGCTGCTGCAAACGTAAAAACAACCCCAGAATTAAACATCCCAGCGCAGGTAATAAAAACCAGTGCATTTGTTCGGTAAACACCGTTTGACTACGGGTTTCAAATTCCGCCTTTTCCATGGCGTTAATGCGCGCATAAATGCGTTCGAGAGTGTCCACGCTGTCAGCTCTAAAAAACTGCCCGCCAGTCAACTCGGAAATCTTTTTTAGATCATCGCCCTTGAGGCGACTAATGTACAAGTTGCCACGGCCGTCACGGGCGTAGGTACGCCGTCCTGTAAAGCGATCAATCACCGGAATGGGAGCCCCTTCCAGCTTTCCAAGGCCAATGGTATGAATTTTAACGCCCCGCTGACTGGCAGCTTTGGCGGCTCCAATAGGGTCAATGCCTTCGGTTTTTTCACCGTCCGTAAGCAAGATCATGACGCGACTTTTAGGGTTATCGTCCCGAAAACGATACACGGCATTGGCAATGGCATCACCAATGGCAGTACCGCCTTTTTCAATCATGTCGATTTCAATCTCTTCAATGGAGTCACTCACCATGGCGTAGTCTGTGCTCAGGGGCAACAGGGTATAGGACTGTCCTGCAAACACCACCACGCCCAGGCGATTGCCTGCCTGCACGCCAATAAATTTCTGGATGACCTGCTTGGCTACTTCCAGACGGTTGGGCTTTAAATCCTCTGCCAGCATGCTCAGAGAGGTATCCACGGCCAGCATAATATCTACGCCGCGCACCTTACTTTTTTGCACCGTCTCTCCCGTTCGCGGACGAGCCAGTGCCGCAATCAAGCCCACAAAGCACAGGGTAAGTAGCACATGAGAAACGTAGCGCAGCCAGGGCGTACTCCGCCACGAACGTTTTAAAGGTTTAAGGGTGTGTAAATGGGGCAGGGGAAGTCCCTTTGGCTTTTGGGAGCGCCCAAAACGACGCCATAGCAACAGACACAGCCAGAACAAAGGCAGAGCCAACAGGCCCCAGAACACCCAGGGGTAAGCAAACTGCATTACAGCCGAAACATCACAGAAGCGCCCAGCGAAAAATGAGCCGCGGCCAGCGGATCACGTCCCCGCAGCACCAGCCCCACCACATCGTAGCGTCCGAGCGCATAAAAATCGAGGTCCATATTCAAAAAGGGCAACGGAATTTGTACACCGGGACGCAGGGCAATAGACACCCCACCGTCGGTGCGGGTAAAGTATTCCAACTGAGTACCCAGATAAGGTTCTGCCACATAGAGCGGCCAGTACCAGCGGGTATTGGCTTGTAAAATCACCTCGCTACGATTGGACTCAAACAGCAAAGTGCCTCCGCTGGCAAAAGTAGGACTCATACGGTAAACCGTTTGCACTCCCGTAAAGAGCAGGGGCGTTTCAGGATTATTAACGCCGGGCCATTGCAGGGTTTCCAACTGCCCCGTAAGCCCCAGCGACCAGACGGGACGAAACACTTCCTCCGCGTCCTGGGTCTGGGCCTGAGCCTGAAACCCGACGGACAACATGGGCAGCATTAAAAAAAGCCACAACCCTGCGCCTATAAATGCCCGTTTCATACCCGCTATTCTACTGTCACAGACTTGGCCAGATTACGAGGTTGATCTACGTCGAATCCGCGTTTGAGGGCCACATAATAAGCCAGTAACTGCATGGGGAGCACGTTGAGAATAGGCGAGAGCAGCTCATTGACGGCGGGCACATAAATCACGTGGTCTGACACATCCTGAATATGCGTATCACCTTCAGTGGCAATAGCGATCACGTGACCGTCACGGGCACGCACTTCAGCAATATTACTCACAATTTTATCGTAGGTGGCACTTTTGGTAGCAATGGCCACCACAGGCATCAACGCATCAATAAGGGCAATGGGACCGTGCTTTAGCTCTCCAGCGGCGTAGCCCTCCGCGTGAATATACGACACTTCTTTTAATTTGAGCGCGCCCTCTAAAGCAATGGGAAAATTGATGCCGCGCCCCAGATATAAGCAGTGATGATAGCGCAAAAGCTGGGTGGATAATTCATCAATTTGAGGCTCCACTTTGGCAAGGGTTTCCTCAATAAGACGGGGCAATGTGCGGAGTTCGTGCACGTAGTCCACGAGCTGCTCATCACTCATACGAGAGCCGGTGTGGGCCAGGTGAATGGTCAATAATTGCAGCGCCGCCAGCATGGCCATAAAGGCTTTGGTGGAGGCCACCGAAATTTCAGGCCCCGCGTGAATATACAGTACGCCGTCTACAACCCGGGTAATGGCGCTGCCTTTGACATTAACAATCCCCAGTGTGGGCGCGTTCTTTTCTTTGGCCATATTCAAAGCCGCCAGGGTGTCTGCGGTTTCACCAGACTGACTGATTGCCACCACCAGGGTATGTTCGTCAAGAATGGGGTTGCGATAGCGGAACTCTGAGGCCAGGTCCACCTCCACAGGGATTCCCGCCATTTCTTCAATTAAATACTTACCCACGCAGCCCGCATAATAAGCGGTCCCGCAGGCAATCATATAAATACGGGAGATATTTTTGATTTTCTCCGCATCCAGATTCAGGTCGTCCAGATAAAGACGCTTTTGCCCTTCGGACACACGACCGGCAAGGGTTTGACCAAAAGCGGTGGACTGCTCGTGAATTTCCTTGAGCATAAAGTGGTCATAGCCCATTTTTTCGGCTGCCACAATATTCCAGTCAATGTGGTTCACTTCAAAATCCTGGGGGTTGCCTTCCAGGTCAAGCACCCTGATTTCTTCAGCACTCACTACAGCCATTTGTTCATCTTCTAAATATACAATGTCGCGGGTATGACGTAAAATAGCGGGAACATCAGAGGCAATAAAGTTTTCGCCTTTCCCTTTGCCTAAAAGCAGAGGGCTATTCTTTTTGGCCGCCACCAGATAATCGGGGTGGTCTACATGCATAACGCAGATAGCATACGCGCCTTCGAGCTCCTGTATGGCAGCCTGCACAGCCGCCTGTAAGTCGCCCGTATAATGTTCCTGAATCAGGTGAGCAATGACCTCGGTATCGGTTTCTGAACGAAACACGTGCCCGGCTTCTAACAGACGAGCTTTAAGATCCACATGGTTTTCAATAATCCCGTTATGCACCACCACCAGCTGTTGCTTGTCATCGGTGTGGGGGTGAGCGTTAAATTCCGTGGGACGGCCGTGGGTGGCCCAGCGGGTGTGACCGATGCCAATAGAGCCTGAGACGGGCTCTAACACCAGCTTTTTGATTAAGTTATTGAGTTTACCCACTTCGCGACACACGTGAAGTTGAGCCTGATCAATGGTGGCCACTCCCGCAGAGTCGTAACCTCTGTATTCAAGGCGCTGCAAACCTTCTATTAAGATGTCCACGGCGTCCTGTGCGCCGATATAACCAATAATTCCACACATATAAAAACTCCTCTGCGTGTTTGCTATTTTAGCAAACGCGGGGCATCGCTGAGATCCAGACCCCGATAAATTTCTAGCAATTCCACCACAGACATCTTGTTCACCTGTTTGCCATAAGCGCTGTTCAACAGACGCCGACTGTGTTCAAGGACATCGGCCTCGCCATAAACGTCTCTTAGGGCGTGCAGAGCTTTCATAGCGCGGAATCCGTTAAACCACTGAAAAAATCGCTTTTTAAAACTCTCAAAATGGGTGGTGTTGTTTTGAATTTCCAGCAGCTTACTTGCAAATTTTTGCTGCTGTAAAAAAGATTGCAAAACAGGGTCCAACCCATCACAGAGCCCGGGTAATGTTTCTGAAGTGGCAGTATAAAAGTCGGGAACGCTGGCCGTAAAAGCTTTCAGGGTTTCAAAAGCATCCAGCGGGTGCTGGAGGTACAGATGTTGAGCAGAAGCCATAAAATCACCGATGGCTTTACCCGTCCCAAAAGGCACACGCTCAGAAACCCTCGGAGAGGGCATTACCGTGAGGGTTCGGATGTCTGTAAAATGCCCCTGATCAATCACCTTATGCAAAAAATAGAAATCTTCTCCCGCCTTACGGCGGTTCATACCCCCCACTTTTTGATACACGTGGGCACGCACCGCCATGGCAGAACCCACGGTCTGAAAACCAAAGGGGAAACCCGCATAGGTGAGACCGTGCGTGTAATAGCGCAAAAAGAGTTCGTAATACGCAATGGCCTCATAATGTGCATCGGGAAACGAGCCCGTCAGGGGGTGAGCATAGTAAAGGGATGCGCCGGGGGTTTTGGGATGCTGCTGAAAGTGGGTTTCAAGGGCACAAAAGTAGTTGGGTGACACCTCACAATCGGCGTCCAGATTCACAATGGGAGCTTTGGGTCGTCCCACGGATTTCAGGCGACTAGCGGCAAGGTCCATGCCGATTTTGCGGGCCAGTCCTACTCCGGCATGTTTGGCAGGCAGCGCCGGTTCATGGATCACGTGCAGCACAAAGGGCAAAGTGCGCGACTGTTCTTCTAGCCATTGCTCCACGGAGCTCAGGGTTCGGGTGTTTTGCGTCTGAATGGATGCAGCAGAGGTTTCAGAGGCGTTGATAATCAAAAACACCTCCACAGCACAGGCTGACGGTTCGCAGCGAGAGAGAGATGCCAACGTTGTGATGACATCGGGTTCATTGTGGCAGGGAAGCACCACCGCCAGACCCAGTTGAGAATCTGGTGGTGGAAGGATGTGCATATTCAGGGGTTAAGGGACCTGAAAAACCACAGCGTCTTCTTTTTCTTTCATGCGCTGAGTGGTGTCTACAGCGGGAGAAACGGTCTCTCTGGCAATAGGAGAATAGGATTTGCCGCTGAAGGTTTTGATAAAGCCCACGCTGCCAGAAGGCGCCAGGTTACCCGTGGTATCACGGGTGATTTTAACAGAGCAACCGGCTACCATTGCAATAACAGATGTAATCAGTATGAATTTAGACATGTAATATAAACCTCATTAACAGCTTACTAAAAGGGCACTTCGATCGCCAGCACTTCGCTGTCTTTTTTTGCTGAAAGCGTCACCGCATTTGCCTCTACAATGCCTATAGCATCGCGTGTGACTAAGGTTTCCTGTGCTACATCCACCTCACCCGAGAGCACGAAGAAGTACACACCGTGTCTTTTCCCTTTGACTTCATAATCCAGAGTTTTGCCTTCGTTCAGATGCGTCAGCGAAAAATACGTTTGCTGGTGGGCAAATAGAGGGCCCGACTCGGACTCGGTAAAGGCATCGTCCGCAAAAGGAGCCACCACCGTTTGCCAGCGGTTTTGACGCTCACTGGCCTTAAAAGCCCGCTGTCCGTAACGAGGAGAGACGTTTTGACGCTCGGGAATAACCCAAATTTGCAGAAACTTAACCGGATCCTTTTCGCTGTGATTAAACTCAGAATGCACCACACCCGTACCCGCAGACATGATTTGCACATCCCCTTCACGAATGACTTTGGTGTGCCCCATGCTGTCTTTGTGGGCCAGATCTCCCAACAAAGGGATAGAAACAATTTCCATATTTTGATGAGGATGAGACGGAAAGCCACCGCCCCCGGCCACGTGATCATCATTGAGCACCCTGAGAGCTCCAAAACCCATGCGCTCAGGATTATAATAACCGGCAAAACTGAAACTGTGAGCAGATTTTAACCAGCCGTGATCCGCTTTACCTCGTGTGTCAGCTCTGTGGACAACTTTTTGCATTTCGAGAGGCCTCCCTGCATTTATTTCAATGTTAAAATAATAAGTTAATATTAACATATTTAGAACAAAATTTGCAACAAGAATAGAGGACTATAAAAAACGTGCCCGGCGTTCGGGCGTGGGCACGGGACAGCTATCTTTTTTACCAAACCACTGATACCGGTTTTTAGCAATCCACTGGTACACAGGGTCTCTGAACAGAGCTGGCACCAGCAGCAAAAGCTGCCCCGGGCGATAGGGAAATTTCAGATAGCGTGCAATGCGCAGAGCTGCGGTGGAATGGGTATAGGCCCGGTGTCCTTCAATCAATACCAGAGAATCCGAGTAGTCTGTGGGTAGGTTATGATCTTTAAGCAACTGTTGCCCTGCCTCTGACTGCAGGGAGGCAAACTGAAGCCGATTGTTTTTTTCGTGGTCCAGAATAAAGTTCACCGCGCCGTGGCAGAGGTTACACACCCCGTCAAAGAGCAAAACGGACTTACTCATGTTCTCGCACCAGACGGAAGCCAATTAAACGAATACGGGTAGGCGGAGCCATATACCCGCGGGCGGCACAGCGACAGCTTTCAGGCCCGCCAAACCAGCACCCGCCCCGCATGACGCGGCCCGAGCTTTTTTGCGTGCCCTCAGGGTCTTCTGACACATTTAAATCATAGGGACCATACCAGTCCTGACACCATTCCCACACGTTACCGTACATATCGTAAAAGCCCCAGGGGTTGGCTTGTTTTGTACCTACAGGATGGGTTTTAAAGGCTGAGTTGCCGTTATACCAACCGTACTGTTCCAGGCTCAATACATCTTCAAAGTGACCATAAGCTTGAAGCCCCCCGGCCCGGGCAGCGTATTCCCACTCTGCTTCGGTAGGCAAACGGTAAGTACCGTCTCCGCGGGCATTGAGTCGGGGAATAAACTGGGTCACAATATCGTTCCAGGACACGTTTTCCACCGGCAGATTGGGGCCTTTGAAATCAGAAGGATTGTTGCCCATCACTTTTTGCCACTGAGACTGGGTTACAGGATGGGTTTGCAAATAAAAGTCCCGAGTAAGCGTCACCGCATGACGGGCTTCGTCCATTTCACGGGAATACTCATGGGGAGAAGAGCCCATTTCGAAGGTGCCGGCCTCCACCTTCAGGAACCCCATGCCCAGTCGATTCACCTCAGGCTCTTGCACCTGGTGCGCTACGGTCTCAGCATCGGGCGTTAGCCGCTGCTTCACCTGCTGAAACACCCGATGCCCCTGTTCTTCTGAAAGCATCAGGCTTTTGCGTAAAATAGCCAACTCCGACAGGACATTTTCTCCGGGGTTTTCAGTCATTTTGAGCACCGCTCTGACGGCTTTGCGGTATTCCTGCTCGGCTTCTGCAAAAATATTGACGGGCTTCATATTCAAAGGAATCAAATCCAGCGCCCGGGCCCAGGTTTCCACCATCCAGCGTCCGAAGCGGGGATGCATGGCGTGCTCCTGACTTAAGGACAGCGCCAGAGTATCCATGGTATTCACCCGTTCGTTTTCAGGGGCACTGAGCAAACGCTGGGGAATTTCGCGAGCCAGACCCACCACCACCATGCGAATCGCTTTTTTTTCGTCAGGACAAGTTTCCTGGAGTAAGTGCTCCAACTGTCGCGGATCTTCCAGCACTTTCTCGGGTGCCTGCGCGTAAAGTTTTTTGAGAATGTGTCCCACCAGCTCTGACATGGTATATCCTTTTGTGTTCAGGGTGCATCCATTATATCAGTGTAAAGCACTTGTGATAGGCTAGTGAAAGGTAAAGTCAAAATGAACATTCGTGATTTGGAATATCTGGTGGCCCTTGAAAAACACCGTCATTTCCGTAAGGCGGCAGAAGCCGTTTATGTAAGCCAACCTACTCTGAGCGGTCAGCTCAAAAAGTTAGAGCGCTACCTGGGCGTTCAGCTGGTGGAGCGAGGACGGCGACAACAGGTCCTGTTCACCCCTGTCGGAGAACAAATTGTCCAGCGGGCCCGGCAATTGCTCTCGGTAGCCAGTGAAATTGAACAACTGGCCAAATTACAGCAAGATCCCATGCGGGGCGAACTCAAAATGTCGCTCATCCCCACACTGGCCCCCTATCTTTTGCCCTATATTTTACCGGTGATTAAAAGCCACTATCCCTCTCTGGAACTGTTGCTCTACGAACACCAGACGGCCCGGCTGCTCAAACAACTGGAAAACGGTGAAATTGAGTTGGGCGTATTGGCGTTACCTATTCATCACGATCAGCTCATCAGCCTGCCTCTGTTTAGCGAGCCCTTTTATCTGGTAGTACCTGTGGAGCACCCGTTGGCAGGACGCCCTTTTGTCACCGACGCAGATCTCAAAAACGAAACCCTACTTTTACTCGATGACGGCCACTGTTTTAGAGATCAGGCGTTAGAAATTTGCTACACCGCCGGAGCCAGAGAAAAGCATAATTTCAGAGGCACCAGCCTGGAAACCCTGCGCCAGATGACTCTGGCGGGCAGTGGCGTCACCCTGCTACCCGAGCTGGCCATTCGTCAGGACTCTCAGGTAGTCAATATTCCTTTTCAAGCACCACAACCAGCTCGCGAAGTGGGTCTGATCTTTAGAAAGGGCAGCCCCCGTCAACAGACTTTTGAGCAACTGGCCAGTTTATTGCGAGACGGCATCAGCGCGGGCCGAACTCCTTTTAAGATGTTAGGTCACCCGGCTCAGGAATAACGTATTCCCCACTGCACACACTCCCTTTGGGAGGACCGTCTTTTAAGGCATGCAGCGCCGACTTTAAAGCGGTTTTAACACCCTCTTCCATGGTGGGGTGGTAAAAGGGCAGTTGCAGCATTTCAGGAATCGTCAGCTCACACTGGTGGGCCCAGGCCAGCGTATGCCCCAGATGCTCTGCCGCGGGGCCAATCATTTCAGCCCCCAGAAAACGATGTCCTTCGTGGGCAGCATACACCCGCAACAGGCCCTGATTTTCCAGCATAACCCGGCTACGACCCTGATCGGCAAAAGAGGCTTCACCGATGGCAGTACAGTCCAGACCCAGTTCATCGTAACTCAGGCCCACCTTCATAATTTGCGGATGAGAAAAAACCACCGTCATCGCGGAACGGCGTTTCACAGGTTGGATATCGGGATAGTGGGCCGCGTTATATCCCGCAAAACGGCCTTCGTCACTGGCTTCGTGCAGCAAAGGCTTATGGTTATTCATATCTCCCGCTAAAAACACGGGTAAATCCGCCATTTGCAGGGTATCTTTGTTCCAGTCTGGCATGCCTTTGTCATCAAGTTCTACGCCAAGTTTTTCTAAATTAAGGTTTTGGATATTGGGCCGCCGTCCGGCACTTACCAGAATATAGTCAAAGGTTTTGGACTGCTTTTTACCTTCATGGGTAAACGTCACGGTCACATCGTCGTCCGTTTCGGTAATCTCATGCACATCGGCATCCACGTCAAAAAACAATTCTCGTTTGAAGATAGACTCCGCACATTTAATCACTTCCGGATCGGTCAAATTGGCAATGAGGTTGTCCTTACCAAAAACACTGACCTCGACTCCCAGATGGTGCAGCGCAATGCCCAGTTCCAGACCTATCACACCGGCCCCAAACAGCGCCACAGATGTGGGTAAATCCTGCCACTCAAAAACATCGGCACTGGTTATGAGCCGCTTTTTTAAATGCTGAAACATGCCGGGAATATTGGGCGAAGAGCCGCTGGCAATGACAATAGATTTTGCCCGAATCCGTTGCTCCCCCACCTGTAAAGTATCAGGAGCCGTAAAACGAGCGTGATGCTTCAAACGACGGGCGTCGTCAATATTTTGTATGCCCTCTTGCACCAGACGCACAAAACGATCTCGCTCCCGGCGCACCCGTGCTAAAACCGCTGTGCCCAGTACTTCTGCCTTTTCCACCTGCACCCCAAAGGCAGGGGCACGCTTCACCTGACGGGCCGCTTCTGCTGCCGCAATCAAAAGTTTACTTGGCATACACCCCACTCGCGCACAGGTGGTTCCCTCAGGGCCTCCGTCTATGAGCACAATACTATCGGTATGTTTGCGTGCCTCACGGTAGGCGGTCAGTCCTGCGGTTCCTGCACCAATAATGGCCACGTCAACGTTATGGGTAGTCATGTCAACATCCTTTCATCTGTATTCTAAAGGAGACCACGTAAAGAGCGTATAAAGAGAAAACAGGCCCCCGTTGAGGGAGCCTGTTTAAATCCTTCAAATCTTAAGATCAGAGATTAAGCCAGGAGATTAACCCAGATAAGCGGCCAGTTCGTCAGCGCCACCAATGTGCTTGCCGCCGATAAAGACCTGCGGCGTGGTGGAGCGACCGGAAATCGCTTCAATGGAACGGCCGGTGACATTGCCACCGAGTTCAATTTCTTCGTACTCATAACCGTGCTTTTCCAGCATGGACTTGGCACGAGCACAGTGAGGACAACCGGCGCGGGTAATTAAACTCACCTGTTCAGGTTCTTTCGCCTCAGCGTTGATATGATTGAGCATGGTATCTGCATCGGAGACTTCAAAGGGGTCGCCGGGCTTGTCAGGCTCAATAAACATTTTTTCGATCACGCCGTCTTTCACCAGCATGGAATAACGCCAGGAACGTTTGCCAAAACCAATAGCACTTTTGTCCACCAGCATGCCCATGGCTTCGGTAAATTCACCGTTGCCGTCGGGAATAAAGTGCACGTTAGGGGCCTGCTGATCTTTTTGCCAGGCCTGCATGACAAAGGCATCATTTACGGACATACACACAATGTCGTCAATGCCGTTTTCTTTAAACACCTTGGAAAGGGCGTTGTAACGGGGAACGTGAGTACTAGAACAGGTGGGGGTAAAGGCACCGGGCAGTGAAAAAACGATCACGTTTTTGCCTTTAAAGATATCGTCGGTGCTCACTTCTTTCCAATCGTCAGCGGTACGGGTTTTAAAAGTGGCCTGGGGAACCTTCTGGCCTTCTTTGTTTTCTAATGACATAAAAGATTACTTCCTTTGTTGTTTTTTATATATTGTGCCCCGTAATACAGGTCGCGTCCAATCGTTTTTTTTTATGAATTTCATCGGTGAGACCCATCACACTCTTTATTTGGCATAATACTTTATGATATAAAGTACTTAATAACGAATCCTAATAACAAACTCAGGAAAACGCATATGTCGCAATCTGAAGACGGCGCACCGGTTTTTTTACAAGACCGCGCCATAGAGAATATTCAATTTATTCGCCAGACCATGGAGCGGGCGACGGCCTATACGGGCATCTCCGGTCGCGGACTGGTGGCTGTGGGGTTCACTGCCTTACTCAGTGCCTGGGCCGCCCGGCAACAGGTGGTGGTAGACCACTGGATTTTTGTGTGGCTCGCAGAAGCTGCGGTATCCGTCATTATTGCTGCAGGCATGATGGCTCGCAAATCCAAACGCTTACAAATTCCCATGTGGAGTGAAACCGCTCGCCGGTTTTTACTGAGTTTTACACCGCCCATGCTCGCCGGAGGACTGCTCACCAGCGTGCTGTATCAACATAGCCTGAGTCATCTGATTCCCGGTTTATGGCTTTTGCTCTATGGCACCGCCGTCATTGCGGGCGGCACCTATTCCGTCAAAATTGTCCCCGTCATGGGCACCTGTTTTATGCTGCTTGGGGTCGTGACCCTTTATCTGCCCCTCAGCCTGGGGCACGTGATGCTAGCGGCGGGCTTTGGTGGATTACACATTTTATTCGGGCTGCTTATTGCCCGACAGCACGGAGGTTAAACCATGCTCCCCCAAAAAAAAGATAAAAAAGCTGAGCGCCATCTGGCCGCGGTGCCCGATCAGCAACCCTTTGAAGAAACCCTCAAACAAACCATGGAACTGGATCGCATGATCCACGAACGCTTACGGCTGGGCATCGTAAGTGCCCTGGCGGTCAATCAATCTCTGAGCTTTAGCGATCTCAAAATGATACTCAAAACCAGCGATGGCAACCTGAGCGTTCACGCCCGCAAGCTGGAAGGCGCTGGCTATATTCAGTGCAACAAAAGTTTTGAAGGTCGGGTGCCTCATACCGAATACCAGATTACGCAGTCCGGTCGCGAGGCCTTAGAACATTATTTACATCACATGGAATCCCTCATTGAATCCACACGGCAGGTTAAATCATGAATACTCCAACCCCTCTCCACGTTGCTCTTATTCTGGACGGAAACGGCCGCTGGGCCACACAAAAAGGCTATCCCCGCGTCATGGGACACAAGGCGGGAGCTAAAACCGTACGTAAGATTGTAGAGTCAGCTCCCGATGCAGGCGTGGACATGCTCACCCTCTACGCTTTCTCAGCAGACAACTGGAAGCGTCCCGCCTATGAAGTGAAAGCCCTTATGAAATTATTTGGAGATTATTTGCGTTCAGAAACGGTGCGTTGTCTGCAAAACGACGTGCGCCTGTCCGTCATTGGACGTCGCGATCGCCTGGCCAAAAGCCTGCTTCAGCAGATGGATCACGCCGAAAGCAAAACCCGCCACGGCAAGCGTCTGCACTTGCGCATTGCTCTGGATTATTCCGGGCGCGACATGCTGGTGTACGCCGCCCAGCAGCTGGCTTTGGAAAATCAGGAAATCACCAGAGAAAGCATAGCCCATTATTTATCCGGCCCCGGTCAGGCGGGAGAACCCGTCAGAGACGTGGATCTGCTGATTCGCACCGGTGGCGAGCAAAGACTCAGCGATTTTCAGCTCTGGGAATGCGCTTATGCGGAATTTATGTTCTTTGAAAAAATGTGGCCCGACTTTTTGCCCCAGGATCTCAAAGAAGCCGTCTACGCTTTTCACCACCGTGAACGCCGCTTTGGCGGACTGGTGCAAAAGCCGAATTTATCCATCGCTGCTGTATAAATTAGTTATATCAACAAAAAAAGGTCAGGAATAAACGTCTATCCCTGACCTTCTTCATTAAAAAATTTAGCCTATAAGGTGTCTCTAATATACGCCGCAAAGCTCTGTAAGTTGGCGGCCATATCTTCGGGGTTCCCGATATTGGAAAGCCCCCCTGCGGTGGCATCTTTGATTTGGTCATACTCATCAAAAGATGAGGTTTCGCAAATGGCGTATACGTGCACTTTTTCCAGGCCTGCCAGATACGCAGCCACCGCCGCTTCGCGGTCTTCACCATCGGCGTTCGCAAAGCCCGTAAACTGGCCTCGCTGCTGTTCAGGGTGATGATCCGTCACCAGAATTTCCACCAGAGGCACTTTACTGCCGTCGCTGAGGGTGCGACGGGTGAGTAAATCCGGTTCATTAGCTCCCAAAAACGGGTCTCCTGCCAGTTCCACCAACGAAGAATAGGTATCCTGACTGGTGCCCCCAATATTGGGGAAGTTCACAATATTGCTGCGGGTGGCAAAAGCGTCGGGACTTAGATCCTGAACCCGCGTGGTGGCGTCGGCATCATCATTGTGGGGATGACCACTATTGCGGGTGGCAGAAGCTCCCAGCGCAAAGTTTGCATCAATGTGGTAATCCTCAAGGGTGTCTACAAAATTCAGCAGGTTTTCTTTTACACTCTGTACGTAACCGGCCAGTGACCCACCACCGTCAAAGATAAAGACAATGTCTACTTGTTTACGGAAGGTGAGCTGTGCTGAAGCACTGGTGGCCAGAATATTTCCACTCAGGTCCTCCAGGGTGGCCGTAATTTGACGCACTCCGGCTTCCGTATTGAGCGTTGCGTTCCAGGTGTAGCTATAGCTGCCACCGCCCTGATCTGTGGCCGTGCCAATTTCAGTGCCGTTTTCACGGAATTTCACCACCACGTCCCCGGAGGTTAAACCATCTGCCAGCTGAATATTGGCGGTCAGATTTTGTGTATGGGGTAAGAAAGCCACGGAGTCCGTTCCCGAGGCAGGGCCTGTTAAATCAATCTGGTTGGCGGTCACCTGAATAGCGTGGGCTGAAGAGGTAGCCAACACATTGCCGTTGGCATCCACGGCCTGCGCCGTGATTTGGTGGCTGCCCAGAGCGGCGGTTTTCCAGGTGTAGGCAAAGGTGCCCCAGGGCTCACGCGTCCCTGTGCCAATCACGTTGCTATCCTGATCCACAAAACGCACCGTCAGGCCGTTCTGAGCAAAGGTGGGATTGGCCCGAAGCACAATCCAGCCTCCCAGCGGATACTGGCTATTGTCGGTGGGGTCTTGCAGCACAATATCGTGACAGGTGGCCGCCGGGTCCTGAGGCGCAGGGGGCGTGGCACCACTTTGAGACACATGATGCAACTTCAGTTCGTCCATGAGTAAAGAAGAGGTTTCACTGGCCCCGAGAGTAATCGTGGGCACAAGGTGTACATAAGCAGCTCCCGCGGGTACCACCGCCCGATCAATCATCAGCCAGCGATAGTGCTGGCGATTGATCACCTCAGAACTCACGTCGCCCAGGGCCTGGTCATTGGCATCGTAAAACACCATTTTCAAATACGCTTCACTCGCAGGGTCTGAAAAGGTCGCTGCCGCGTATAGCTCTGCGGTTAAAAAGTCGCCAGGATTAACGCCCGTTAAATCCACCCGCTGAATCAAACCACCGGGAGCAGTGCTGCTGGCTTCATTGGCCACGGTAATGGCTTTATCTCCGGGATTAACAGGATAATCATCTACCAGAAAAAAGTTGTAATCACCAAACTGATCGGCTACATCGGGATTGTTATCGCCGAAATCGTTGGTGACTCCCGAATCAAAATTCTGGGTGAGCAGATTGTTACTGGTGTAATATTCAGCGGGAACCTGCTCTAAGGAGACTTTTTCAAAGGTCACGGAAGAGGTTTCGTTTTCCCCCAGGTAACCCAGCAGATTCACGGTGACCGAGGTGGCACATTCGGGGATTTCTACATCTACATAAAGTTCCTGATGCTTGCTGCCCACACTGCGAATGGTGCTGGACACCGCAATGGTTTCATCGGGATCGTCAAAACGCAGGTAAATGGTGGTGTCACTGTCTTCATGATCAAAGGTAGGCGAGGTGGTAAACTTGGCCACCAGACGGTCACCGGGTTTGAAGGTGCGTACGCCTTCTGCATCCGTCAGGGGAACGTTCTGGTAAATACCGCTTTCCAAAAGACGGCTGCGATCAAAAATATATTCTCCGGGATTGTCCCGGGGGCCCTGACCGGGGCCGGGATTCCAGAGGGTCACCCCCGTGGGCGTGGGATAGTAATTGGTGCCCCATTCGGTCCAGCCGCTGGGATCGTTGACCAGATTGGCGAAATTGATGTCAGAAACTTCTGAAAAATCGTCTTGAATCAAAAACGTGGGCGCGTTGGGACGCTCAGGACTGAGTCCGCCACTACAACAGTCCGCCGTTCCCTGAATATGAAAGCCGTCGTTGAGTTTAAAGCTGTAATCTTGTGCCTGAACCCGTGCCTGCTGCTCAGGGGTGTCTCGCTGCTGATAAATTCGTGCACCCGCCCGACGAATCGCTTCCACCTGCTTAAAGTGAGACTGCACCAGCGGAGAGTCGGTTTCCGTTTTGTCCACAGGCTTTAGTGTGGCCAGACGCTGCTGCTGTTGCAGGGCCACACGGTTGTTTCGTTGAAGGGTTTGCACCTGGCGCAGGCCTCCCAGATTTGGGGCTGAGGTACAGGCCACCATCAGCAAGGATAAGCTAATAGCCCCCGAAAAACGCAGGTTGAACTTCATAATGACTCCTTCACAGGTACTGAGCAAATTGACCGGGCAAAAATTTCCTACTTTAAGTATGCGGGTTTTTGCTTAATGCAACGTGACGTTTTGCTTAAAAATCTTTAAGTTAGCGCTACCACAAGGCTTCTGAGAACGTTACAATACAAAAAAACTACGAACTACGAAGGGAAGCTATCATGAGCACTTCCGTGACCACCATTGAAAAGATTGGTGACTATGAAAATCAAAAGGTTGTTTTAGAAGGCTGGCTGTACAATAAGCGCAAAGCCGGACAACTGATGTTTTTAGTGGTCAGAGACGGCACCGGTTTTATTCAAGCGGTGGCCTTTAAAAAAGAAATTGACGAAGAGACCTGGGAAAACGCCAAGGCTGCCACTCAGGAAACCGCCGTGCGCGTCACGGGCTCCGTTCGCAAAGAAGAGCGGGCCCCCTACTGTGGCTACGAAATGGGGGTGGAGAGCATTGAGCTGGTACACAAACCCGAAGAAGAATACCCCGTGAGCCACAAAGAACACGGCCCCGACTTTTTATTGCAAAACCGCCACCTCTGGTTGAGAACCCCCACGCAAATGGCCATCATGCGTATTCGCGCCGAAGTCATGGCCGCCTGCCGTCAATTTCTGGATGACGACGGATTCACCGCCGTGGACACCCCGATTATTACCGCCAACGCTTGCGAAGGCACCACCGATTTATTTGAAATTGATTACTTTGAGCAAAAGGCCTATCTGTCGCAGACGGGGCAATTGTACAACGAAGCCAACGCCATGGCGCTGGGTAAGGTCTATTGTTTCAGTCCTGCGTTTCGGGCAGAAAAATCCAAGACCCGCCGTCACCTCACCGAGTTCTGGATGCTAGAACCCGAAATGGCCTGGGTGAGCTTTGAAGAAAATATGCAAATTCAGGAAAACCTGATTTGCCACATCGTGCAACGGGTGCTTAAAAACCGCCAGCAGGAGCTCAAGCTGCTGGAACGGGACACCGCCAAACTGGAAGCGATTGCGGGGCCTTTTCCCCGGGTCTCTTATGATGAAGCCATTGACTTTCTAAAATCTCAGGGCCACGAAATCGAGTGGGGCGACGACTTTGGCGCTCCCGACGAAACCGCTCTGGCTAACCATTACAACAAGCCCGTGTTCATTCACCGCTTCCCCACCAAAATCAAAGCCTTCTATATGCAGCCCGATCCCGACCGCCCTGAAGTGGCACTGGGTTCAGATTTGATTGCACCAGAAGGCTATGGTGAAATTATTGGCGGCGGACAGCGCATTGATGATTATGACCTGCTCCTGTCCCGCATTGAAGAGCATAAGCTGCCCGTGGAAGCCTTTGACTGGTATCTGGATCTGCGCAAGTACGGCTCCGTGCCTCACGGGGGCTTTGGCATGGGTGTAGAACGCATGACCGCATGGATTTGCGGCATTGCCCACGTGAGAGAGGCCAGCCCTTTCCCACGCACCATTTATCGCATTAAGCCATAAACCACCCCCCTGAAAGTCAAAAGCCCCGACCATTAATAAGGTCGGGGCTTTTTCAATGTTCTTTGTGTTTAAAACACCGTGGAATAAAGGACTATTGCAGTTGCGATACCACAGAATTCATGCGGTGCAGATGCTGAGTCACTTCTGCAGTGGTTTGATCCACAATTTGCTGAATGCCTTTGGCTTCCACCACCTGGCCCTGCCACTCCTTCTGGAAAGAACCGTTCCAGCGGCTCCAGGCATCGTCCAGCTCCGCTTTCACCACACCCATGGTTTGATCATCCAGGGTGTTAAGCATGGCACCGTTGGCGGTAAAGAAGTGGTTATACACCAGGTTACCCTTGAGTGCTTCGTTATAGGTGGTAATAGCATGCTTTTTGGACTCGTTGAGCATGCCAATGGACTGATCGCGGTATTCCTGAATTTTCGTCATAAACACCTGTTTTTGACCGTCGTTCATGCTGCCCCACTGTTGCAGGGTTTGCTCTGCCAATTCCGCAGCCTGTGCTGCGTAATACTTGGCACCCCAGGTAAAGCGGTTGGCCGCTTCGCGGGAGTTACGAGCTGCATCAGCATGTACAGCAATGAGCTGCAGTGCCTGCTGGGGCTGCTGCACAGGCTGAACTTCCTGAAGCACAATCTGTTGAATATTATTCAGCGCGGGACCTTCGGGAATTTCCTTGGGCAAAGTAAAGATGATTTTACCGTCGTTGGGAGCCGGTGCAGCACCAGGTGTACCGGGCGCTCCGGGAGTCGGCTGCGGCGGATTGAGAAAATCTACGGTTTCTCCCTCTTTACGACTGAAAGGAGAAAGGGCAGACTGCTCATCTTTAAGCAGGTTAATATTCGGCTGAATTCCCCGGGCCATGGGCTGGGCCTGCATCTGATCCGAGGAAAAAGGCGATACGGACCGTTGACCTGTGGGTGCTGCAGGCGCACGGTCAAAGGGAGACACCGGACGCTGTCCCGCAGGCGGCGCCTGATAAGCGCCGGGGGTTGCTCTGACGTTACCCATGATTACCTCCGTACTGAAACGCGGCTAAGGGTTTGGTCTACCTGATTGAGGTGTGCATTCACCGTACCTACTGCGCGAGTGAAGACCTCAGGCGCAGGGGGCAAGCGCTTCTTCATAAACAGGTACTGGGTTTCTTCCACACCCGTGGTCCATGCTTTCCAGCTGTCTGCCACAGAAGTCTGGGCATCTTGTGCCAGTTGCGGCGTCTGCGGGAAGCGAGGGAGAAGCTCTTCCATGGCGAGCTGCGCATAAAGCGACTCATCGTAGGTGGCTTTGGTAAATTCTTCAGCCCGCTTGAGTTCTTCCATGGCTCCAGTTTTCTTAATTTCTAACTGACTCAAGATCTGATTCAGCTGCTGCGGATGCATACTGCCACCGCTATTTTGCAGTTGCTGTGCAAGGCCAGCGGCCTCCTGAGCCAGAGCTTCCGCTTTGCGAGCAGACTCTTCTGCGTAGCGACGGTTGTCGAGCGCTTTCTTGGCGTGCAGGTCAATGTGGCGGAAGGCGGTACCGGGATCCTGAACATGCTGTAAATCGCCGCGAACCACCTGACGGGCTTTGTTCACGTCAGTGCCAGGAGGAGGCGCAGGCATATTGCCGCCGGGACGTTGCATACCCGGTGCACCAGGACCTGTGGGTCCATTCATAGGCGGAGGTGGAGGAGGCTGATTTTTCTTTTTGCCAAGACCAAAGATGCCGCCAATGGTTTTGAAGAGTTTGACAATGAGTTTAACAATCGTATTGAGAACTTTAGCAATAACAGAAGTCAGAGAGGTAAAAATGTTGGCCATGCCGGTGGCCGCGGAGCTAATAGAACTTGAAGCACCGTAGGCTGCGCTGGCCCCCTGCACATAACCCGTCTGATAAGGGCCGGTGGGGCGATAAGCGTCATTGGCATAACCGGGAGGACCATAGGGAGCGCGTCCGCTGGGCATAGGTGGACGCCCTGGCATGGGGCGGTATCCGGGAGGGGGTGGACCCTGGGGTGGACGATTGGATTGTACAAAACTCACTGATAAAACCTCCGAAGGATTCTGTCGTTATTATACCTATAGTTCACGGTCTGATCAGACTTGCGCATTTAACCGAAAATTATCTTGATCTTTTCCTTCGCTTTTTCTTTTTGCGTTTGCGCCGCTTGATATAGGATCCCCATTCGTCCGCCAGCGTATGGCTTAAGCCCCCGGCCCATAGACCAAAAAGCAGGGCCAGTACCCACTGGGGATGACGCCGAAGCACCAGTAGAATCCGTTGTAGTCCGCCGTGAGATTGTTCCAATAACGCCTGCTGTTGAAAGTAGGTGGCTCCCTGCCACAATGCCAGTGCAAAAAGCATGAGTACCCCGGTCAGATACAGTAAGCGTGTGGCCAATCCCAGAAACGGCCCGTGCGATAAGGGTGAGCGGTGCGGAATCCACTTCTGATACGGCAACCAGATCCAGCGAAACCAACCCCATCTCTTGTATTGTACACTTTTTAAGTCAAGATCTCCACTAAACATGAGCCCTGCAAAAGCGAAGCTAACGGCGGCCAAACCCGTTGTGGCAAGATCGTGAGATGCCCACCAGCTGCCAGCCATCACGGGGGGCACACTCAACCAGGTAATTTTATCGTGGGTTTTTCCAGAAGGCATGAAACATATTATGTCATTATTAGCGGCGTTTTAATTGTGATAAGCGTTGCCTATCCTGAAGGCTTCAGGCAATAATTTGGTGCTGTAAACCCGTTTGCACCTGCTGTATTTCATGGTCGAGGTGTTGCTCTACAGCGTGGCGCATCAATAAACGCAGCACCTGTTCATATTCCGCCAGAGTCAGTTCAGGAAACAAGGAGAGCTGAGACAACGCAGCGTTTTTCTCAGCGGCAAGACGTTGAAATACCCGCTGCTGTTTTTGGACAGGTAATTCAGCAGCCAGCGCCCGACGACGCGCATAAGTATTGTGGATTTGCGCTTCCGCCAGGAGTACATCGCGAGCGGCATACAGTTTTTCTGTAGGCGCTTCGCCAAAAAATTCGGCCATTTTTCTGCAGGCATTGTCAAGGTGTAGCAGACGCGCATAATGATCCTGACCGTGAGCATAAACCTGTTGCGTTAAAGCATCCAAATGTGACATAAAAAGCGTCCTCGTTTCTTTGTTGATTCCATTAAAGCAAAAACTTGACATTTTGGCAAGTTTTATAAATCACACAAAAAGTGAGAGTTTAATCACATAGACGATATGTTCAGGCGCTTTGTTCCGTGCATTGCTTCTCCGTGTCATATCATCATTTCGATATGTCGCTCCTGATAATAATCGGGGTCCGGCGGAGTGCCCCTGGCGTGGGATTTGAGCAAACGTTGAATATGCGGGGCAAGTAAGTCCAGCTCGGTATACGCGAATCGCTCTTCCTGATACCTCTGGATATTTTCGCTTTGGATCTCCACAATATGTTTATCTTGCTTTAGCGCCAGACGAAAAAGCGGCGTGGCCAGACAGCGAGCCAGAAAATTAGGCGGTCCCCAGCGAAAGGTCATAACGGCAAACACCCGCTGTCTGTCCTGAGTAATGGGGCTCATACAGGCAGAAATATATAACTGAAACTGTTTGTCGCTGCGGTATTCTAGCTGAGCAATTCCCGGTACGAGAAATCGACCAAAGGCGTCAATACTTTTGCTGCCGGGAGCCAGCAGCTTACGAATCATGCCCGACAAACTGGGATCGTTGAGGTATTGCGCTTCCACCTGATTTGAGGTACATACCACCTTAACCTGTACTGCCTGTCGTTTCTTACTCTGTTTTCGAATAAGCCCGTTATGCACGTAATGGGTGTGGGTTCCATCCAGAAAGTTTTCCGCCAGACGGGGCAGCGTGGTATTTAGCTCAGTTTCCCACACCAGGGAACTAAAACCCGGTGTGGCGTATTCTGGCAACAGATAGGGTCGGGTTTCGGGTATGACATCAGGGCTCGCATAAACCCAGATCAGGTCCTGCTGTTCTACAACCGCAAAGCGCACAGCGGCAAAGGACTGCCGCATTTTTTGTATACAGCGACCCGGTATTTCCGTACATTCTCCCCGGACATTGAACCGCCAGCCGTGATAAGGGCACACAATCTCCCCTGCGGTGACCCAGCCCTCTGACAGAGGCACGTTGCGATGGGGGCAACGATCTTGCAAAGCCACGGGGGAGCGATTAGCATCTCGAAACAGGACCAGATCTTGCCCCAGCAACTGTCGTTTGAGGGGAGACTTGCGCAATTGTTTGCTGCGACAAACGGGGTACCAGGCATTGGTGGGAATGGGAACACTCATACTGTTATTTTATACGCAACACGCAGAATGGTGGCATAAATTCACGAGCAAATGGTGTATGGAAATTACCCAGTAAATATGTTTCTGGTGGAAGCCTACTGCCCTGGGGCATTACAGGGACAGTCAATCCTTATCCGTACTTTTTTCTAAACGCTCTAAAATAGAAAGGAGTTCTGGGATAGTATAGGTTTTTACAGGATCTTTTCCATCAGAGTGAGTAAACTCCCCTGCATCAAAGGCTCCGTAAATGGAATATGCCAGTATCGCAAAATCTTTTTGATCCAAAGGTTCATACCGACACATCATCCACCAGATACTGTTTACAGCATCGTCTGCGTCTTCAAAAGACATACTATTATTCATGAACTCCTTGGCATAGGTAACGGCCAATCGGTCAAAACATTCGTTCACACTGATATTCTCGTGTTCTGCGTAAGCATACACGTCCTTTAATGAAACCGTACCCGCTTCTATTTTATCTTGGACTTCTTTTTTGGTCATAGACTTGATCTCTTATTCCAGTAACGCAATACTGATACTCAATTTTAATCGAAGGCACCCTTTGGAAAGCACACCCAAGTGAAACACAAAACCCAGGTCACAATTTATGCTTACGACATTGATTTTCTCGAAGTAAACGTAAAACCCTCTGTTTTTTTGTCATGGCCATCAAATGCTTCAAAAGCAAGGATTACGCCTCTCAAAAATGGTGAAAACTATTGGGGAAATTGGCAAGATATTTTCAAAAAAGAAGATAGCTCTTGCCGCAGTATAGTTATCAACCTCAATCACTCGTCATATTTTGAAGATGCTGAAAGTCCTGAACTTGATTTTACAATCAGAGATAAAAACGTGCTTTTTTCAAATCAGGTTTTCAGAGAGGATTTCTCTCTTTCTGAATGGTCTTTGAAAAATGATGTGGAAATCTTATTTGAAGACTGCATTTTTGAAAAACGTGTTTGGATAGGCTATTGTCAGATTGGGGCGTCTATTACCTTCAACCGGTGCAAATTTAAAGGACACATTAGCTTCGAAGGAAGATCTTACGAAAAAGGCTTGTATGTCAAACATTGTGAATTTGTGGATACTGAAGATTTTCTTGCAACTATAGACTTAACCGCAATCTATTACGGCACACTGGGTACATGCGTGTACTTGACTGGTAATAAATTACACATGTTTGTGGATTTTTTCGATTCTAGTTTGAAAACACTCGTCGTTACCGACAACTTCTTTTTGAAAGGTCATAACCTTTTTTCTGAAGACAATCTTTTGGATTATGAAGCACTTATTTACAGCAAAAACATGGGAGAATTAGAACTCAACCAATTTCCCTAGTAAGCATTACAAGCAAGTCGATCTTAGGCATATTGATTTCCGTTAATGAGGAGACATCCTTTTTCAGATGTTATCGCTATCAAACCAGTCAAACTCAAAACTGGGAAAGCAGTATGGAACACTCTGAATCATAAAATCTTCCGTCGAAAGATCAAACAGAATACCATCATAACCTACAGGAATATTGTTTTCTCTGCTTTCACCCTTTTCTAATGTGATTCCGACAGCATCCACCTTCGTACCCAGCACGGTCATCACTTTTAGCAAATAAAAGTTTTTAAGAACATAACCTTCCAGAGTTTTATCTCAATGCAGAATTTTTTGTTCAGTATCCTCCGACTGCAAAAAGCCATTCGTGAGAGATATTTGAAGAATGTAATCCAGAGATTCATAATGATTGCAGATCATTCTCAATTTCAAAGATACGGCATTTTTCATATCATCTGTCAGGTGGAAAATATGCTCTTCTGTTTGTCGTACACTGCGCTTATGAAGCATGTAATATCTTTCTATTTTCATACCCTGACACAGGGCCAATAGAGATTTAAGAAATGCTATACGATTCTCACTACACATAATACTTCCCTCTTTTTGCCCTTTTACCTTACCGGTATAATACTCCCATGAACCAACATCTCAGAAGCATAGCCCTCGGAACCGTTCTTCTCGTGTGTAGCCATTTCTCCACAAACGCCCTGGCCAAAACGCTCTCGCCCTACGCAAAAGACTTTCAACAACTCTTCACCGCCATTGAAAATGAATACGCCGCCCTGCCTCTTAAAGAAAAACGCTTTGGATTATCCACAAAAGCATTGCGTCAAAAGTACGCGGCCGAACTCAAACAGGTAACCTCAGAAAAAGCCTTTCAACGGCTGGTGCAAAAAATCATTGGCGAGTTCCATGACAGTCACTTTTCGTCCCGGTTGCGTACGCAGGATTTTTATACGCTCGGTTTTACAACCGATCTGATTCAGAATCAGGTGGTGATTTCAAGCGTAGATCGCGAGCAGCTGAGTGTGAGGGACTTTCCAGCACAGGTGGGAGACGTGATTACCCACTGGAATCAGGTTCCGGTTCAGCAGAAGCTGAGAGAAATACAGGCCTATCTGAGCAAAAGCAATCCACAGACTCGCCAACGCTATAGCGCCATGCTGTTAACACAACGAGAAGTGATGGAAGTGCCGGCCCCTGACAAAGAGCGAGCAGAACTTCGCATCCGGCCCCGCAAAGCCTCTGAAGCCGGAGATTCACCCCCGGAAGCTTTTGAGATTTCTTTGCCCTGGAAAAAAGGGTTGTCTCGGGACTTTAAGCACCCCTACTGCGATCAGGAACTCAGTAAATTTCCCCTGCCCCCAAATCGACAGGTGGTTAAAAAAGATCGCGCCTATATTTTCCCCCACCCTACTCAACCCGACGTGCGCGTGGGTTACTTACGCATTCCGGATTACCTGATTAAACCCGAAGATTTTGCACAAACCCTTAAAGCATACGCCGCTCTGTTTGAAGTCCTCGAAAAGGATTCAGATGTGCTGATTTTGGATCAAACCCATAACTGTGGTGGCAATGTGGAAATGGCGGAAACACTGCTGGGATTTTTCCATCAACGTCCGTACACGCCCGTACAGTATCGGTTTTTGAGGACCCCCAATGAACTGGCCTACTGGAAGAAGGTACGTGGCCATTTGCAAAAGCAGCGGCCTGAGGTGGCAAATAATCTCAATCATCTTATTGAGCTGTTAGAAACATCTTTAAAATCTTCCGGTAACTCCCAAAAGCTCACCGACGCCAGGTTGACCGACGCCAAACTGACCGAGCAAAGCTCTCTCTTTGGCCAGAAAACCCTGCCCGCTTACGGTGCTTACTCTCATCCCGTGCTGCTGCTGGTGAACGAGTTTTCGGGTTCCGCTGGCGATGTGTTTGCCAGCTATATGCAATTTGGCAAGCTGGCCACGCTAATGGGGCAGACCACCATGGGTGCCGGTGGACACGCCCGACCAGATTTGAGATTAACGCACACCCATATCACGGTAAAAATGCCCAAAATGCTCTTTTATTTGCCAGATGGAACGGCACTGGAAAATCGGGGAGCCACCCCGGACATTTTGTACACCGAAACCCTTCAAGACGTGATGTATGGCTATGTGCCTTATCAAAGAGCGTACTTAAAGGCGGCTTTAGATATGGTAAACGCCCATGAGTAAAGTCCCCTCTGACGCCCACGTGCGACAGCGGATCTACGAAGCTACAGGCGTTCCGGTAGCCACATTGCAACGTTTTACCACGGGCAACCACCACTACGTGTACGACGCCTCGCTCACCAACGGAAAGCATCTGGCCGCGCGCTTTAGCTCACCGCAGGAACGCCAGGTGGCCAGAGATGCCCTGACGCTGAACCAGTTCCTGCGCCCGGAACTCCCTTTGCCCCCTATTTTTTACCATGACTTAGATGCCCCCTTCCCCTTTGTGCTGATGGAGCGTCTGCAAGGCAAAGATCTGGGCGCTTACTTTCAGGATTTACCGCCCACAGCCCTCAAAACCATCGCCACACACATCGGACAATTTCAGCAGGTGACCACAGAAAAAATGGATGCTGCCAGCACTTTCGGTTTTGCCGTTCGTGCCAGCAAAGCGCCCCATAAGTCCTGGCCCGAGGTCTTACGGGTTCACTTGCGGCGCAGTGAGCAGCGTCTACAAAATACACCCGCAGCCGCTTACGGTAAGCGCGTAGAAGCCTGGATCGATTCCCTGCCAGAGCTTGACCGGCAACGGGGCATTCCCTTTTTGCATGATTTGACCACTAAAAACGTCATCGTCACCCCTGAGGGTGAGCTCTCCGGCATTGTAGATGTGGACGATTTTTGCTTTGGTGATCCCACCTTTCATCTGGCCCTTACCGCCGTCGCACTGGACAAATACTCCCGCAAGGATACATATCTGGACACCTTAAGCACCGCCTACGCCGGTTATCGTCCTGAACGTCTTCCGCTGTACAGAGCTCTGTTTTTTCTGGACTTTTTGTCGGAAATGGGTCTGGCCTTCAACGGAAACACCGTGGATGATTCACCGGATCGGGTAGCGTACTTGCTGCAATCCCTTGAACAGGAATTGCAGCATGCTCCTGCGTGAGTTCCCGAATCTACGATGGCTCAAACAGCGGATTCAGCAGGCGGAGCCCTGGCCCCATTGTGTATTAAATATTCACACCACCCGCGCCTGGAGGCCTGGCGTAAAAGGTCCCGTCTCTCTGTTTGTGAACCTGCGGGGCTTCAGCCACTGCACCGTGGAACATCGTCGCACCTGTCTGGATCAACAACGTTATTTTTTAACCCGCGCGGGCGATCTCTACGATCTGGAAATTGACAATGCGCAGGGCACAGAAACCCTCAACATTCACTTTGCGGAAGGCTTTCCGGAGGCAGTGTATCAGGCCTGGACCGATCGGGCTGTGGATCGTCCGCTGCTGCTCTTTAATCAGTCCTTTGCTCGCACTCCGGCCTTTGACCAACTGCTGCAGTACTTTTATACAGACCTCCATCAGGGATACCTGAGGCATAGTGAAGAAGAATGGCTGACCCGAATCATGCTACACCTGCTCGACTGCCACGAAAGCGCTTTTCAACGCTATTGCCAACTGGCCCGAAAATCCTCCACTTCTGAAACCCTCTTTCGCCAACTCAGCTGGAGCATTGACTATATGCACACCTATTATCACCGTTCTCTGAGCCTGGACGATCTGGCTGCTGTGGCCTGTATGTCCAAGTACCACTACCTGCGTTACTTTAAGCGATACACCCACAAAACCCCCTATCAATACCTGCGCCATTTGCGTATCGAAAAGGCCTGTGAACACCTGAGAAAGAGTCATCTTCCCCTGGAACATCTGGCTCACCTGACGGGGTTCGAAAGCCTTTCGGTATTCAGCCGCAGTTTTCGTCAGTTGAAAGGACAATCTCCCTCACACTATCGCAGTTCCCTCAAAGGAAATCAGAAACTATGCCCCTAAAACGTCGTTACAAATCCCGTAAACTTTTGTTCAGCCTGCTGATTTTACTAAGCGCATGCATATCCGCAAAATCTTCCGATTCGCCCCCTTCAGCCCTCCTTGTTGATATTTCTCCTCGGGAAATTGTAAATTCCACTCCTTCACCCCAAACAGAATTTGGTCTGTCTTTTCCCCCCGTGGGCCTGGAAGTTCTGCCCGGAATCCTGCCCGAACTCCAGCAGCGACCCGTGGATGTCACGGTGAGCGCCTTGCAAGATCTGAGCCTCAAACGGGTCCGCTTTGCGGAAAACTGGCGCCTGCGCCAAAAAAAAGACGCCTTTCACTGGCAGCCCTTACGGGAACGGTTCAACATCCTTCACACTGCGGAAAACCCGGCAGACGTTTTTTTAACGGTTCAAACGGACGGTCCACCCGCCGCCTGCGGCCAGCGAAACAAGCGCTCCTGTGTCTATACAAATTTAGAGGCTTTTGACACCTATATTAACCAATTACTCGGTCAGGATTTGCCCGGCTTACGCTACCTGCAATTTGGCAACGAAATGCTCAGCCCGGACTTTTTTGTGGGCACCCCTGAAGATTATCTCAAAGCCCAGCTGCGTTTTGCCCGTATTGCCCGGGAGCAGCGCCCGGATGTTCCCGTGGTGCTCGGAGGATTTTCTGCAGGCACACTGCGCCGTTATGCAGCCTGCGTGGGTAAAGCCCCCATTTCTTTTTACCACCGTAATACGTTAATTTCTCCGGAAGAGCACGCCGCCTTTTGCCAGAAAACCTGGGTACAGCGCGAGAATCTTGGGGTGCAAACCTTACTTAAAAAAGCCGATTACGATGTGGTGGATCTGCATATGTACGACGATCCCGAATCCTGGTCCGCCCTGCTTGAATCGATACAGGCCACGGTCCGAACCCTTCAGCGTCCGGGGCACGGCGAAATCCGCTACGTGGTCTCAGAATTTGGGGGGCCTCATTTGCCCCGCGAACCCGATGACGAAAATTACCAGGCCGCTCAACTTGAAAAATACCTGATCGCACTCAAAGCTCTGCCTGTGGAAGGCGCCTACTTTTTTAAACTGGTGCCAGACGGTCTCAGAGAATCGCCCCACTACCGGTCCTCTTTGTATAAAGACTATCAAGAAGGCTTACCGCTGGTGAAAAAACCCGCTTATGACGTGTTCAAAAACAGAGGAAAGCTCTAAGGCCTAGCGCAAAAAGTCTTCTGCTTTTTTGTTCAGCCATTCCATGGCGTTACCGCTGAGCAGTTTCTGTTGAATGGCCGTATCAAGGGCCGCGTTTTCAATCAGCTTGCCCGGATGATGTTCGCCCAGAGGAAAAGGATAGTCAGAGCCCAGAATCACGCGGTCTTCTCCGTAAATACGAATCAGTTCTGTAAGAGCATGGTGGTCGTGCACCAGCGAGTCCACGTAAAAACGACCCAGGTACTCCAACGGATCGCGATCGTTATCCACCTGACATAAATCAGGCCGGACGCGAAAGCCGTGCTGAATCCTGCCCAGTAAACACCCAAAAGAACCGCCACCGTGAGCAAAGGCCAGGCGCAGGCGCGGCAGTTTTTCTAACACGCCGCCAAAAATGAGGGATGAAATGGCCACGGCGGTTTCAAAGGGCATGGCCACCAGCCAGGGCAACCAGTATTTTTGAATGGTTTTGCTGCCTCGCATATCCCAGGGGTGAATAAATACCGCTGCCCCCAGATCCTGTGCGGCTTCTAGCACTGGAAAGATTTCGGGACTGTCCAGATTCCAGTCATTCACGTGGGTGCCGATTTCAATCCCCGCCAAACCCAGTTCATTGATACAGCGCTCCAATTCCTGAATGGCCAATTCTGTATCTTGTAAAGGCAAGGTGCCCAGGCCAATAAAACGTCTGGGATGGGCCGCCACCGTCTCCGCCATATGATCGTTTAAAAACCGAGAAACTTCCAAAGCATCTTCAGCGACCGCCCAGTAGTTGAACAATACGGGAATAGTAGACAGCACCTGCACGTCCACCTGGTGCTGGTCACATTCCTGAATACGCACCATGGGATCCCAGCAATTGTGCTCAATTTCGCGGAACACCTCATTGTTTTTGATCATCAGCGCCTTGCCCGGCTCATGATGATGCAGGCTCAAAAACCCCTTGTAGCCAAACTTTTCGTCAAAGTCAGGCATATGGGCGGGCATGATATGGGTATGAATATCTACTTTCATGAGGAGACTTCTTTCAAAGGATAATCTGTGCCACAGGCCTCACATACGGCGTGCTGCGCATAAAAACGATCAAACACTGGTGGCAGCTGGGTTTCCAGGTTGGTAACGGGCAAAAATTCTTCGTAAAGTTTGTGATGACATTCCTGACAATACCACTGAAAACCGTCTTGCTCACCGGGGCGACGCTGTCGCTCAATGACCAGCCCTACCGTATTGGCGGGACGCCGGGGAGAATGGGGCGTATTGGGCGGCAAAAGATAAATATCGCCGGGGCCAATTTTTAAATCTTCATGCTGACCGTCCAGAATCACCTTGAGGGTAATTTCTCCTTCAAGTTGATAAAAGAATTCTTCCCCTTCATTCACCTGATAGTCCGTTCTGGCGTTG
>CAYFGW010000010.1:0-35537 GCA_964342365.1 uncultured Candidatus Sericytochromatia bacterium
TTGACCATAATTTGATCACCGATGTGGTGCGCTATGGCCCTTATTTTGCGGAATACGTGGGTTTTACAGAAAACGTGGCGGAAAAAGATTTCCGCAATTTTATTCATCCGCAGGATCGAGAAGAAGCTTATGAGCGGCATCTGACAGCTCTGGAAGCCCCCGGCAATTACTATGCCAATCACTATCGTCTGATCGATAGCCAGGGGGATTATCATCATTATGAGCTTTCTGGCTGGCGGCTGAAAAACGAGGCAGGCAAAACCATTCGTCTGGTAGGTAACCTGATCAACGTGGATCAGCGCTATCGCTATCAGCAATTGTTAGAACGCACCAATAATCAACTCTTTGCCATGCTGAATAACGGCTTTGTATCCATGCTTCTGTTGGATCTAGAGGGGAAGATTGTTATGAATGGCGATCTGTATTGTGAACCCTTGCACAATACCAGTTTGGGCAAGCCCATCACAGAATTCTTGCAACCTGCTGAAGCAAAGACTTTTGAAACCGAGTTCAACAAGGCCCGTCGGGGTGTTTTTGTGCGCAAAGAAGTCTCGCGCCTGAGCCGAAAGGGTGAAAAAAAATGGTTCGATTTGATGTACACACCTGTTCTGGATAAGGACAATGCGGTGCAGAACGTATTGCTTAAATACGTGGATATTACCTACCTGAAGCAGTCTCAATGGGATGCGGTAACGCTAGCGCGAGAAACAGAAATTCTGAAGCAGGCCAAGCAAAATCTGATTGCCAATCTCTCCCACGAAGTGCGCACCCCTTTGAATGGGTTGGTAGGTGCCGCAGAGATTCTGTCCAGTCAGATTGATGATCCGGCTTTACAAAATTGGATTCAAATCCTCAAGAACAGCGCCCGCCGTTTGAGCGAAACCTTCGATAATTTTACCCACTTTTCCCGGTTGGAAAAAGAAATCAAAGCGGTCATGGAAGCTCCCGTGAATTTTATGGCCTGCGTGGAAGCCTGTTTGGATGAGTATCGGCCTCTGATTCGTGCAAAAAAACTGGGTTTTGTGGAGCAAGTAACGTTACCAGACACCTTGCAACTTCCCATTGAGCAAGAGGCTTTTACCCTGTCGCTCTCTGCGTTATTGAGCAATGCCCTCAAGTTCACCGATACAGGAGCCATTGCTGTAAGTGCTCGTTGCGAAAATAAGCACGTGTATTTTTCCGTGAAGGACACGGGTATCGGCATTCCTGCCAGAGATATAGAATCTATTTTTACGCCCTTTTCACAGCTGAGTGAAGGTCTTGCCAGAACCCACGAAGGCAGCGGGCTGGGACTCAGCGTGGCTTCAGAATATATTAAGCGGCTCGGGGGAAATATTTATGTAGAAAGTGAACCGGGCAAGGGCTCTACCTTCACCTTTTCTATTCCCTTATAAAGTGTCGCTGTAAAAGACGTGAGCTGCTCGTAGCGCAGCATGCATACTCTCTAGCGTGTCCGGTTCCCACGGGAGATGTTGCTGCGCTTTTTGAGAGTTATAGTAACGATAGCCAAAACTAAAATCGATCACTTCACCGCTGAGGCCCAGCGCGGGTTTGAGACGGGCACTGGCACGGGCTGCGGCTTTCATGATGGGTTTTAAAGAGCGAGGCAGGGCAAGCATTTGCGGTGATTTTTGGCCGGTGGCCCGGGCTATTTCCTGGAAGACACGCTCAAAAGGCCAGTTAAAAGAACTTAGAATATATCGCTCTCCGGTATTGTGTGTGTTCAGAGTGTCCATGGCCTTTAAATGGCCTTCAATTACCCGGGGTAAGCTGACGATGGCGGTGCCACCGGGAGGGCACATCACCCGACCACTTTTGACCTGAGCATACATATTCTGGCTATTGCCTTTGATATCACCAGGACCCAGAATCGTTGAGGGGTTAACCATACAGGCCACCAGCCCCCGATTTACGCCGTGTTGAATCCGCTTTTCTGCAAGGGCCTTGGTGTGTAAATAGGCCACTTGCTTCAGAGAACCTGTCAGACGGGCGCTTTCATCAAGCAACTCAGGCCTTTGCGTATAGCCCAGAGCCGCTGTAGAACTGGTGTGCACAAACTTTTTAACGCCGTGCTTGAGAGCCGCATGTACCAGCAAGTCCGTGGCGTGCACGTTGACCTGCATCATCTGCCAGCGGTCCTGCGGCAAATAAGAAATGCTGCCCGCCACGTGGAACACTTTTTCACAGCCCTGAACCGCCGTATCTATATCACCGGCGTTGAGCAGGTTGCCACGCAGTACCTCTACTTCTAAATCCTTCAGTAGGGGGTGCCAGGAGCCGTCTCGCAATAAAACTCTGACCTTTTCTCCCCGCTGGCACAGGGCATGCACCAGCGAAGATCCCACCTGACCGCTGGCACCGGTCACCAGGGTGGTCATACCACCAGTTCTCTTTCATTGAGCCAGTGGTAGGCGTCGGCAATACTCTGACGAAAGGGGATATTCACCTGCCATTGCAGTTCCTGATTGGCTTTGCGGGCGTCAAAATAGCGGCAGCGAAACCCGGCCTCAATATTATCTGCGGAGATGCCCACCGGCTCAGGGGACAAATGTTCCCAGAGGGCAAACAATTTGCAGAGCACGGGCTTGCTCACCGCAGGCAAGACGGTGGGGGGTGGGAAGGCGTTCACGGCAGCGGCAGTAATGGCATTCATATCCACAAATTTCAGGTTGTAACCCCCGATAATATAGCGCTCTCCAGAGTTTCCGTGGGAAAGGAGGGCCAGCAGGCCTTGTACCACGTCTCTTACATCTGCCACATAGGTGCCGCCGGGGGGCTGGGAAGGGAAATTACCTGAACGAATCCCCTGAATTAGTTTACGGGTATTGTTCACGTCTCCGGGGCCGAACATGAGTGCTGGATTAGCAATCAGCCAGCGGGTATCCGGATGCTGTTGGTGATACTCAAGTATCACGTCTTCAGCAGCTTTTTTAGACAGCATATAGTGCTTGAGATCTTCAGTCCTGGCGTGTTGCCAGTCAAAATCAAAGGTTTCATCAATGGGCGTATCGTTACCATAGCCGATGGCCGCCACAGAGCTAATGTGAATAAAATGCTTCGCGTGGGCAGCAGTAGCGGCCCGGGCTACGTTTTCTGTGCCCTGTGTATTGACCGCATAAAGCAATTGTTTGTGACGTTTTGAGAACGACACCAGCCCCGCCAGATGAAACACCGTGTCTACCTGTTCAAAATAAGGGCTTAACTGTTCAGGTCGTGTGATGTCTACGTCAAAGGCGTAGTGCACCGCCGGGTGTTCAATAAGTTCGCCAAATACAGGATGCTCCGGCGGTTTCAAATCCAGCACCTGAATGCGTTCAGGGCGTTGGTGACTCGGTGCCTGTAAAAGTTTGTGAATCAGGTGCTGGCCTAAAAATCCGGCACCTCCGGTAATAACGATAGAGCGATGCGCGTTCACAACAAAATCCTTGCATGTTTTCACCCTGGTTTTTAAAGGGTTTGGGTGGTCCACTGGTTTGATTCCCATGTGAAACATAACACTGAAAGGTGACCGGTTGCCACGTGTTGTACAAAAGATTCTGACAAACGATCCGTAATCACCACGTGGAGTACCGCTTTGCTCTTTTCCAGCGGAAAGACCTGAAACCCTTCCGGTGCGTCTTGCTCCAAATGAGCCAGCCAGGGACTCAGACTTTCCCAGCTTTTCAGGCTGCTGATTTCTCGTTGAGGTGGCAAAAGCGCCAGTTTTTCCCAGAATGGTTCGTGAGCCGGAGGCGCAAAACTGTCCAGCACCAGATCCTCAGCAAGCAGCATATTGCCCACAATGGCGGCCTGCTCCATGATTTTTAAAGCGGTTTCACGGGGCTGATTCTTGTGAATATCCACCCACAATGCAGCCCGTTGTAGCGGCTCCTGACGGGCTTCACCCACCACCAGACTCTGACGTCTTGCGGTGTTTCTCCAGTGAATTTGTCGCCGGCTGTCTCCCGCCTGATACTCGCGGAAATGGGAAATATCTTCTTGTTGCAAACTCCGCTGATGGGCGTGTTTAAGGGCCACGAGCTGATCGGGAGAAAGTGCTTTCAGACTGCCTTCTGGAGCTACAGGATGCACCACAAAGGCAAAAGGAGAGTGCTGCTTCTTATAGACACCCATGAGTCCCAGAGGACCAAAAGAACCCGTTTGCGCCATTTCCATCACGTGAATGCCGGGAAGCTCCGGTACAAAGCGAGTGGACTGGATGTGGGTATCCCCCCGTTTGAGAATTTCCACAAAGCTTTTGTCCAGGACTTCCGGTGCGGTTCGTTTAGACGTTGTGCTACCCGACATGTCTCCGGCACGATAAGCCACGGGCACGTACTCTGTCAGATTAATAAAACTCAGGGGCAGCTTGCCGCCGGCCTGCAGTCGGGTTTCTAAAGTTACGGGATGCTTGACCACCGCCTTGCTTTTAAGCTGCCGTGAAATCAGCACACTGCGGATTTGCAACAGGGGCAACAGGGCACCCACCAGCACCACACTCCACAGCAGAGCGTCTACAAAATAGAGCCAGCCTCCCTGAATATTGGTGGCGGCCAGAAATAAGAAAATGGCGGTGGCAAAAAGCACCAGCAGGGGGGCGGTTAATTTGAGGCGATTCATTTGAGACGATTCAGAGGGTTACAGCCCCATGGCTTCAAGTTTGTCTATGGCATCCCGCGCCAGGGAGCGCACGTCCAGATGTTCCTTGGGATCACGGGCCCGTTTGCGCAGAAGCGGGATGGATTCGGGACTCTTGAAATCGGCGATATAACGCATGAGGGTGAGTTTAACCACCAACTCTTTTTCTCGGTCAATAAGGGCATTCATGACCTTGACTGAACGGGGATCCTGGATTTTCCACAGGGCTTCAACCACGGCTTCGCGAACGTAAGGGCTGGGGCTGCGTAAAAAGCGCATAATCACGGGCACAAATTCTTTGGTGTTAGAGCGCATGTCGCCCAGAGCACGAATGATGGCAATTTGCACATCGGTTTTGCCCCGGTTCGAGCCAATTGCTTGTAAAAGTTTCTTGGCGCTGGGTTTGCTATTGATGCGAGCAATGGCGTTGGCAGAATTGATGCGCACCTGTTCGGAAACGTCTGACACCAGCGAACTGTGCAGGGCGTCCAGGGCCTTTGGGTTTTTCAAAACGCCCAGATAAGAAGCCGCTCTGGCACGCACGTTGGGGTTGCGGTTGGTGCGCAAATCGTTGAGGTAGCTGTTTAACTTTTGCTGCTGAGGCACTTTTTCAAAGTCTTTGGCAAAAACCGGTGCAACAGTTATTAGAGGGGGCGCAGAAACGGTGAATGCGAGGGCTAAAATACCGAGGATTTTATTCTTCATGTGCTTATTTTAGCATAAATTTCCGCTATACTGCTCCTATGTCAAATCCACGTATTCGCGCCAAAAAACGCTGGAGTCAGAACTTTTTTCAGGATCCTGAACTGCTGCGTTTGACCCTTGAACCGCTTGAACTTTCTGCTGCCGATCACGTCCTGGAAATCGGTCCCGGACCTGGAGTCCTTACAGATATTTTATTGGAGCAGGTGGCTCATGTGACCGCTGTGGAAATTGACCCCGATCTCTATCAGCACCTTCAGCAGCGTTTTGGGGATCAACCGCATCTGAAACTCATTCATCAGGACATTATGCGCTTTGATTTTTCGGATATTTTTGCGGATGTCCCCTTAGAAAACCGTAAGCTCATTGCAAATATTCCCTATCATTTGACCTCGCCTATTTTGATGAAGTCTCTCAACGAAAAAGCCTTTAAGCAGGGCATTGACCCCGGGGTGCCTTTCTTTTCAGATATTTGTCTGATGGTGCAAAAAGAAGTGGCCGAACGTCTGGCCGCTGAACCCGGTATTAAGGCCTTTGGAGCACTGAGTATATCTGCTCAATACGCTGCGGATATAGATATTCTGGCGGTACTGCCCCGACATCTTTTTAAGCCTGCGCCCAAAGTGGATTCGGCCCTGGTGCGCATTCAGCCTCGCACGGCCCCCGTCATTACGCCCGAGAATCTGGCGTTTTTCTGGCGCATGGTGCGACAAATTTATCAGATGCGCCGCAAAACCCTCCGTAACGGCATGAAGGCCATGGGTTTTACGGGAGCGTTTCTAGACAGCCTGGGTTATGACTTTGGTATTCGAGGTGAAAAGCTGAATCTGCAGCAGCTGAGCGAACTTTCCGATTTGCTCAGCCCCCACGATCCTACGGCCTCTTAAGCTTTGCCCATCAATTTTTTAATCAGATGATCCGCTGAGTACATACCCGGACCCGTAAATAAAAGGGTCAGATAAGGCACCAGATACAATAGCGCGGGTTCCTTGTCAGAAAAAGAATCGCCCCCGTGTATGATAAATACCGCCACCATCATGGTAATAATGAGTGGGAGCGTGGCCAGGCGTGTAAACAGGCCCAGAATCAGAAGCAGTGAACAGCCCACTTCTGCGCCAATGGCCATGATCAGACTCAGGGAACTGCCCATGCCAATGGGATCGGGAAACTGGTCTGCCATACTGGCGTAGTTCATCAGCTTGGGAATGCCATGGGTCAGCATAAACACGCCGATACCCAGCCTGAGTAGAAAAAGTCCGATAGCGTTGCCCGCTCCGTTTTGCGTTGTGTTGGGGGAGTCATTAGACATATGTAAAGAATATCCTTTATTGTTCGGCACAGCGTCCTTGTATTTCATGTAAAATACATTGTTGAGCATTAAAAAAGAGTAAAGAGTTAATATTATGTCCCAGGGAATTTCGTACTACGCACTGGTTAAACTGCTAAGCGCTGAAGATTGGCAGCACAGTGAACACATGATGGCGGGTGTGGAACGGGAACTCCTGCGCGTTACCCCCGAAGGCAACCTGGCACAAACCCCTCACCCTGAAACCCTGGGATCCGCCCTGACCCATCCACATATTACCCTTGATTTTTCTGAGGCACAGCCTGAGTTGGTGACCCGCCCTTACGACGCGTTGCCAGATTTAATGCGTTCTCTGTTAGACGTTCACGCGTTTACCGCTCAGCAATTGCCTCAAGGAGAGCATTTGTGGCTACAGAGTATGCCTTCTCACTTAAAGCCGGAACATATTCATCCGGCCCGTTTTGGGAAATCCATGGCAGGACGTCTCAAAACCGTTTATCGTCAGGGCCTTGCCAATCGTTACGGTCGCCAGATGCAGGTGATTTCGGGCGTTCACTTTAATTTCTCCTGGCAGGATTCTTTCTGGAAACGTTTGCATGCCCGGGTGCGGGACCATCGCAAATTGTCCATTTTCAAATCCGAAAATTACCTGGCGCTGATGCGCAACTATTCTCGCCTGAGCTGGCTATTAGCTTATCTCATGGGCGCAAGTCCTGCTATTGATCGCTCTTTTATCAAGCGCCACCCCAAAGAGCTGGCGGGCTTTAAACAACAGACCCTCATCGGTCCCCACGCCACATCTTTACGCATGAGTCGTATTGGCTATGTTAACTCTTCTCGCTGCAATAGTTCTGTGAATTACAATAGCCTCACGGACTATTTGAGCACCCTGTATCAGGCCATTAGCACCCCCTGTCCGGGATTTGAAATTATCGGGTCACAAAATGAGGATGGCACCTATCGGCAGCTGAATACTCATCTGCTACAAATTGAAAACGAACACTATGCTCTGGCCCGTCCTAAGCAGCCGGTGGAACCGGGAGAACGCCCTTTTCAGGCGCTGCGTTCACGGGGGGTCGACTATGTGGAAGTGCGGGCACTGGATTCACAGTTTGATACACCCATTGGGGTTCATCTGGAGCAAATGCAGTTCATTCGTCTATTTTTGATGTACTGTCTGCTCAATCCCAATCCACCCATTGACAAAACTGAAGAACTTGAGCTGGCCTATAATCATCAGCAGGCGGCGCTCTTTGGCCGTCAGCCGGGTGTGCTTTTGCAGCGTCGTGGCGAATCCGTAGAGTTGCTAGAATGGGCCAAACAGGTGTTTGAAAAGATGCATATTCTGGCCAAAACCCTCGATAAACACGTGCCCGGAGCCCATTATGTAAAGGTGCTAGAATTTTATGAGCGCATGTTACATGATGTGAATCTCACTCCTTCTGCACGGGTGTTGGCATCTCTGGAAGAGACGGACATGGAATTTGTGGAATGGGGTCAAACCCTTTCCCGTCAGCATGAGGCCGAACTGAAGTCCGTGACCCTGGCGCAAGAAACCGAAACCCTGTTCAAGCAGCTGGTGGAGGATTCCTTTGCGCAGCAGCAAAACATTGAAAATTCTGAAAGCGGTTCCTTTGAGGATTACTTAAAAAGCTTTAATCGCCTCAAAGAGTCGGCGCTGACGGATTGAGTTGTTAAGGGCTAAGCGCGTTTATTTACTGCGGATACCGATATATGACCACACCTTGCGACCGTCAGTGGGCGCAAAGTCTTTGCCTCTGGCGTATAGGGTGGTGGAGCCACCACCGTCTAAAATATAGGCTTCTACTGCTCCCATCTCTTTAAGCAAGCGGGCTCCTTCTGCCATGGAAACGCCCCGGCTGCGTTGATTACCTTCCCCCGCGGCCACCAGCAAAATTTCGCCCCGGGCGTTCACCCCCATAAAGGAACGGCTAATGGTGCTGTTTTGTGAGGCTCCACTATAATCGGCACGGTCTGCAAAACTGCCGCTGCGAATATCCTGTTCCAGGCGGTGCACGTTATCAGCGGTAAAGAGTGCGGGAAACCCCCCGATAAAATGTTTGAACTGCGGCTGATTGTTTTCGTCAATGCCGCCTTTGCCCGTGATGGTTTTTCCGTCTTTGGTGACGCCCATAAAGTAGCGCTGGTCGGTAATGCTGTCTAAACGAGCGTCCCAGTTGTCTCTGAACAAATGTTTGGCGTCCGCCAGAACATCTCCCACGAGCCCTTTACCAAAAAAGCTGGCGTTAATGGCGCCCACAATATCCTCACGCTCCGTGACCTCACGGGATGACATGGGACCGGGCTTGGGACGAAATACGGGCACAATTTCTGCCCTGCGGGGATCTACTGTCAGTACGCGCACCACGCCACCGTCCCGGGTGCGCAGGTGATCAGAGTAGGAAACTCCCTCGGCTATTTCGTCAGGCCTGAGGGTGGGTGTAACCGTGGCTTGAGGAACTGGAGCTGCAGCAGGCTTTGCGGGTGCAGGATCTTCAAAAAGAGGCTGCGTTAGAAGGGGGTGGCCCGTGGGCAGGGGACTGAGTCGATAGGAATCCAGAATAGGTGCCTGGCGGGGTTGTGCGGTTTGCTGTAAGTGTTGGAGATTGGGAAGGGGGCGAGTTTCAGTGGTCCGAAACAATTGCTGAGGCGGCGTAAGTTGCGGAAACTGCGTGTTCATTCAAAAAGTCCTTTACTTGAGTGGCTTAAGATTATTATCCTGAACATTGTGTGTAACTTGACCCGGTTTAATTAAGCTTTACCAAAGGTTAATATTCCACGTGCACGTTTTGAATTTTTCATTGCCTGTCCTGGTTTCCGGGCTACGTCACTGGCCGTCATTTCCAGAACAAACCGTTCAGACGAATTCGTGTACATAGGCATGAAAAGCTCTTTTTGATTAAATATAGGTTATTTTAAGGGTAAAAAATAGTTATTATTTGAGATCGCTACTTCATTTGTGCTTCTTTCTTCGCCATAATAGAGAGTAAGTAGAGAGGAGACTGCCCCATGCCTGTAACCCCAGCACCTACAGTACCCATTGCATTTCGCACGGCCACTGTTTCTTCTCAATCCACTTCTCCATCTACCAAAACAACTTCCTCTTCTGCCCCCTCTCCTGCTCCCGACCGTTTTCGTATCTCTATCAGCGGAAGTCATGCCGCCAACGGAAAACCACAGAACCAGATTCAGTTTGGAACAGCGGTTCATGTAGATAAGCCGCGCGAAAACAAACCTAAATTTCTGGGCATGGTCACCCTCACAGACAATCAGGAACTTCAGATTCAGGCAGCAGAAAGCAAAGCCTTTCACCGTTTCGACCAGCCGGGTAACGATATTACCCGAGGTTCCGTCAATGCCAAACTGCGACAGTCAGCCCTCAACGCTTATCAGCCGGGCTATTTAGAACACGGCAGTGGCCTGACCCTGTCTGAAGACGAACGCAAACAGGTCACCAAAGCTTTAAAAGACTACGGTGAGGATTTAGCGGCGATTGCCATTGTGGGTCGTAACAAACGTGAAGCCTCTAAATATCTTGAGGATAAGGCTTTTATTTTTGTATTTGACAAAGACAAAGACGAATTTGAAGACTATCTTAAAGATGGCCTGGACCAGATTTTTGAAGGCCACAGTGCTGAAGGGGTGACCACAAGCGCTGCTTCAGGGGCTTCTGTAACGGCTTCTGAGACCGCTGGAAGTGTATCCACGGCAGAGACTGCCACTGCACCTAAAAAAGAAGCCTACAAGTGGCGTTTTTTCCGGCCTCGCGTGGGCGTGAGTTTTAAGGGACTGGACTTTGAACGCACCAAAATTAAAGCACAGGTGGAACTGGCACGCCTGAAAGGACCGGCTCACACTGAGGTGAAGGTGCTGGCCAAGGTGCCCTTTACGTTTGAAGGGGAATACAACGTAGAAGGCGAAGTGCGCGCGCGGCGCATTCTGAAATACAAGCCCGGAGTTTACGGTAACTTCGGTGAAAATATGTATATGGAAACCACCACCAACTACAATCACAACGAGGAACGTCTGCGCAGTACCTTTGGGGTGCGCAAACAAATCTCAGCAGATTCCTCGGTGGGCGTCTATGGCTCCTTTACCGCTTCCACCGGTGGCGAAGACCACGATGCGGGTTTAGGTGTGAACTTTCAGACCCGTTTTGACTAAAATCAAAGGAAGAGAATCATGATGAAAACCATTGGCGCGTTAACTTTTCTTATACTTATTGCGTCTTGTGGAACCCGAACCCTACCCACCGACTCAACTTCTCCCGGAACCGTGCAACCCTTTCGTTTTAACAGCATTCGACGCGCTCATTTTCCTGTGGCGTTGGAATGTGTGGCCGCCAAAAATCCCACGGCACTGGGCTCTTCTCCGGGCCAAACCATCAATTTATCCAATGCCGTAACGGATTCTCAGTGGAATAATCCGCAAGAAATGGGGGCTTATGCCCGCGTTTTTGAAAGTTATTATGATTTAATTGTCCAGCACGGGTGCTTGCGGGGGTAACCTCTAACCTTTGATACTGCCTGCCATTAAGCCCTGAATAAAGTACTTTTGCCCCACCAAAAACACGCCCAGCGCGGGCACCACAGAAATCACGCCAGCGGCCATGAGCTGTCCCCACTCAGTGTTTTCTCTAAAGCTGCCCTTAAAGGCGGCCAGTCCCACGGGCAATGTGCGCATGGCTTCTGAATTGGTGACGATTAAGGGCCATAGAAAACTATTCCATGTGCCAATAAAGGTGAAAATACCCAGAGTAGCCAGAGCGGGCATAGCGGTGGGTAAAGCAATTTTCCAGTAGATTTGAAAGGGGTTACAGCCGTCCAACATGGCCGCCTGCTCCAGCTCTTTAGGAAAACCCAAAAACCACTGGCGCAGCAGGAAAATGCCGAACGCCCCGAACAGACCTGGCACAATCAGAGCGTAATAGGTATCGATCCAGCCCAATTTACTCATTAGAATAAATAAAGGCACCACGTTCACCTGAGGCGGGATCATCATGGTGGCCAGAAAGAGTAAAAAGAGGGTGTTGCGAAAGGGAAATTTGAGACGGGCAAAGGCATAACCTGCCATAGAAGCGGTGACCATTTGTCCGGCGGTGGTGAGCACGGCCACGAGCAAAGAATTCCAGAAAAAGGTAATCAGGGGGACCGATTCCATAGCACGGGTATAGTTTTCGGGCTTGGCCGGATTAGGGATCAGTTCCGGGGGAAAGGCGTAAATTTGCTCTGTGGTCATGAGTGATGTGGCCAGCATCCACAAAAAGGGTACCAGCATGGATACCGATCCCAGAACTAAAATAACGTAGGCTATGACTCGAGATCGACCCATCTTTTGCGAAGACTCCATTGAACTAAGGTAAGGGCTAAAATGACCCCGAAAAGCATGTAGGCAATGGCAGAAGCACGACCCACATTGAAGAACTCAAAGGCGTTTTGATACAGCCAGTACACCGCCACATTGGTGCTATTGGCAGGGGCTCCCTGCGTCATAATGTACACGGGGTCAAACACCTGAAATGCCGTAATTGTAGACATCACCGACACAAAAAACAGGGTGGGCCCTAACTGAGGCAGGGTGACGTTTAAAAATTGCTGCCAGCGATTGGCGCCGTCCAGAGATGCTGCTTCATATAGCTCTTCAGGAATGGTCTGCAAACCCGCCAGAAAGAGCACCATACTGTACCCGACGTTTTTCCAGACGCCCATAATAATCAAAGCGGGCATGGCCCAGAACGTGCTGTATAGCCATTCTACTTTGGGCAGACCCACGCTGCTGAGCAAACCGTTGAGCAAACCATACTGGGGGTCGTACATCCAGTTCCATACCAGAGCAATCGCCACCATGGAGGTGACCACCGGCAAAAAGTAAATGGTGCGGAACACCTTGGTCACCCAGCCCGACTGGTTCATGGCAATGGCCAGTCCCAGAGCAATGGGGATTTCTAGAACCACCACCGCCAGAGCGTAGTAAAAAGTGTTGCCCATGACTTTCCAGAATAAGGGGTCAGCGATGAGTTCCGTGTAATTTTGCAATCCCACAAATTTGGGGGGGCTGAGCATATTCCAATGGGCAAAACTTAAGCCAAAAGAAGCCAGCACGGGAATGGCCACAAAAATACCCACACCCAGTAAGCTGGGGAGTAGGAAAATAAAGGCCCATTTCCACTCTTCTTTGTTCTGCATAAAGTTCAGTATACAGAACAAAGAAGAGGGTGGTTCAGAATTTATCTATTTCTGCCGTTTCCATTTCCGTTTCCATTTTTGCGGAGTTTGTTGGCTTTCACCTGTCCGTTGCCTTTTACAATAGAACGAATAGAAGCGTTTGCGTTCAAAGAATCGGGATCAAAGCCCAGTACCCATAGTTCTCTGCGGCTGAGATCGCCGATTTTCATGCCGCCAGGAATGGTGCCTTCTCTGGCAAGCACCATATCCAGCGAGGTGGCAGGGGTAATGTCTACTACAATCACGCCGGGTCTATAGGTCACCAGTGAACCGCCGAGCCAGTAACCGTTGACAGTGCGAATTTCAACCACGCTGTCAGCGCCGAAGGTGGGAATATTTTCTACGTCGTAAACAATATATGTCTGACCTGTGATGGGGTCCACCCGCACATTGGTGACATTTACCGTTCTCACTTCACCGTCAATAACGGCTTCCAACCGATAAAGTTCATCCACACTCAGGCGCACGTCAGGATCAATCGTGGTGGTGACTGTAACCTGTTGGGTTTGAAAACTGGATTGGTCCGATGCGGCATAGGGAAGCACAATTTCACCTTCCATACGGGTAGTACTCGCGGACTGTGTCCCGGGATTATTAGGGCCTGTGCCCTCACAACTGGTAAATCCGGGGGCCAAAAGTAAGGCGCCAGCCATGAGGATTTTGGTGGGTAAATTTTTATTAAACATAAGATACTGTCTCCTTTTGTAATACAAATTGACATTGTGTAAAGTTATGTTCTAACCATAGAGATGATTGATTGCTGAGCACAAGAGACTGATGAATATCTTGAGAGCCTCTTAATGGGCTTCCAACGGGTTTTATAGATCTCGTATTCCAGACAGCCAGTGCTTGACGAGAGAAACACATTTGTATCTATAATTAGATATGTTTGCCTCAATCTCTTGAAAGTGGTTCTGTGTATGAAAAATGTGCGCCTCCTGATGTCAATGTCTACGCTGGTACTGATTTCGGGTCATGTTACTGCTTGCACAAACCCCACTTCTTTTGAAGAGATGAAGTTTGAGGCCGTCGGCGTTAAGCTTAAATTCTCGCCCAACGATCAATACATAGCAACTCAACTGGTGAAATCAGCGTCTTCAGTAGAGGAAGAAGCAATGCAGGGTGTTTACGTATTTGACTTACAGAACGAGGGAGCCGTGCAGGAAATTGGTGGGAGACAACATTCAGATTTTTTGCTCAGCAAACTTCACGCCTGGTCCCCGGATAGTAATGCCTTTATTTACGAACGCAAAACAAATTCAGCAGATTATGAGTCAGACACCTTTGTGGCAAATGTTGAAACCAATACGGTACAGCAATTAGAAACCCGCAAATACGGATACAGCACTGTTTATGGATCGACTTTTGGCGTAAGTTGGGCCTTAGACGGTCAGTCCATTTACGGTTTGAAAAACGTAAGAAGTGGAGAAGACAAGGCTTTTTCAGCTTTTGCTGTGTTTGACCCTGTGTCGGGAAAGTAAGTTGAAGCACGAGAAAATCTTGAACCGACAGAAATGCCCATCTTTAATCAAGGTGATGACAATACCGGAGAGTATTTACTGCCTACTGTTGCAAATGTTCAAACCATCGGTCAGAAACATCTTCTGGTTTCTACCGAACTCCGCTCGGAGCGTAAGCTGTTTCTTTTCGATACCGGTAGTGGTGGGTTTTCGCCCTTGTCAAACTTCAACTCAGTGTATCCAAGTAGTGATCTGAACAGAAGCCAATCCCTTTTTCTGTACCAGGACAGTATTAAAGAAGAGAAGAGAACTCCGGGAATTCCCGGTATCTATCAACAGACGATACGCAAATTGGACTTATCAAATTCTGAAACCTCAGATTTAATAGACGGCATGAACCCCAAAATATCTCGTGATGGAAATCAAGTGGCTTTACTGCAAGATAGCAATCTGGTGATTTCAGATGTTGAGGGCAACAACCAACGTACCCTTTTATCCAAAGAAAAAATCGAACCGGGCACCAGCATTTTCAATTACCACTGGCGCACGGATGGTAAAGCCCTGTGGGTGATTACAGGGCCTGTCAGGTTTCCACAAGCAACTCAAGAGGATTTTCCTAATCATCGTGTAGATTTTGAAGAAATGGTAGTCCCTTCGATAAATGCTTTGGAGGATATCTCTGTCTACGAGATGGATGTAGAGAGTGGAAGTATGACGCGTTACGCTCTGGACTGGAAGCAAGTCAAAGAGACTTTCACCCCCTTCAGATAGGAACATTTCGCCTGTTTGTTAGTAGCTGAAAGAAACGTCTATTTCTTGTGCGTGTAAAAAAATCACCATCTCCTGAGCGGTTTTAACAAACAACTCGTACGCAAGGGTATGGCTATTTTTGGCAATGGCGTCAGTAGATACTTTTTTGATCAGATATATAGTCTTGCCCTGCCGGTTGGTGGCACGCAAATGCAGATAGTAATAAGTATTATTTTTATGGGTTTTGGATTGCAGTTCAGCCTGAATATGCTTCAGAGCGCGGGTGGGGTAAAAGCTCTGTTTGAGCTGTCCCATAAAGCCGTAGCGCTTGATAATGACTACCTGTGAATCCACAAAAATAGACTGGGTGCTGTGAGGGCGTCCTATGCGATCCATGATCAACAAAAACAGGGGGAAACCAAATAACAACCACAACATAAGCTGAAAAAAACCGATTCCCGCATGATTCGTGCTGGCGATATAGCGTGGGGTCTCTCCCTGCAAAAAAATTTGTAGTTCCCTGGCATGGCGGGCTGAGTCCTTACCCGAATAAAACGTCAGTGTTCGCTGAGAGAGTTCAACTTCCCATTCGGCATAGCGGCTGTCGTAGGAAGCGTTGTCTATGTTCTCAATCGGAATCATGCTATCTTCGCTTTGCCAGAACAAAAAAGGGTGCATTTGCACATGGGTATAGTGACATGTTTCTGTTTCTTGTATGCACTCCAGGTGCTGATGCACGGGTAAGAACAAAAGTTCTTCTAATTCTAAGGTAGATAGCCCCACCAAAAAACAGCTCAGTACCACGGTCCAGAAGGACTTATGATGCCTGAGCAGAAGCGTAAATTGTGTCTCCGTACGCTCGTAACTTAGTCCCTGTTGTGTTTTAAACATTGACTTTGATGCTCTTCAGAGGCAGGGCGTCAATGAGTTCTCGTAAGTGCTTTTCTCCAGCAGCGGGTGTGGCTCCGAAATTGCGAATATGCAGGGGGGCATGGAGTGCAAGACTTTGTCCCGATGACAAAGACACATGGAGTACAAAACGCCCGTCTTCTTTATCAACGCTGTGCATGTCTTTAATATCTGCTAAAGCAATGCGTTGGATCTCTCTGCCCTTTCCCCAGACGTTGTACTTTTTTTGCACCAGTTCATCTTTTGAAAAACAGGAAGCAACGGCTACCATGGGACGACGGCGTATCATTTGCAATATAAAAAAGAAGATGCCCAGCAAAAATAAGACGGAGAGAATTTGAGCCATAAAAAACGGAGCGTTCCACTGTTGAAAATAAAAGTCTGTACGGGGTGAGGCGTTCAGGTATTCCTGTAACCCTTCCGCAAAGGGCTCAAGTGCTTCGCCCTGATCTATGTGCAGAGTTTCAGAAGGCAGGCTAACCTGCCAGAGGTCAATGGTGTCTTCTCCTGCGGGCACTTCTACCAGCTGGGAGCTTTTGATCTGCTGCACAGGAATCTCTTTGCGGGTATTTTGTCCGATGCCAAAAGGACTCAGGTTTACTTTTTGATACTGGCAGACTTCATTCTGACAGGCTATTTTTACGTAAGCCGGGCGAAAAGAGGGCAGCATGAGTAGCACCATGAGCGGTGGAAACACAAAGAACAAAACCAGCCCCATACCAGCAGGTCTTAAAAACTTCGGACGCGTAATCCAGCAGGTGCCTTCTGAAGACTGTCGGGTTTCAAAGACGAAGTTGCTTTCTTCACAAACGGGGTAAACGCGACGTTTCACGATAGCGATTTTTGAACGGCGCTTTGCCAACCTGTATACAGTTGTTTGGCTGTATCAGGATCTTGCTCAACTTTAAAACGCCGATCGAGAGCCCAGTTTTTACGAATGGCGTCAAGACCTGACCAGTAGTCTACTGCCAGTCCCGCCAGATAAGCGGCTCCCAATGCCGTGGTTTCGATCACCGCCGGGCGCTCCACGGGCAGTTGCATTAAATCTGCCTGAAACTGCATTAAAAAGTCGTTGGCGGTGGCTCCCCCGTCTACCCGCAGCACGTTGAGATCTGTGGGGGCGTCCTTGTTCATGGTGTCCAAAACATCTTTGCTCTGATAGGCAATAGATTCCAGGGCCGCTCGCACAATATGCTGTCGATTGGCGCCCCGGGTGAGTCCGCAAATCAGGCCCCGGGCGTCGCTGTTCCAGTGGGGGGCTCCCAATCCTACGAAGGCAGGCACCACGTAAACCCCTGCGGTATCCGCCACAGACTCTGCCAGAGCCTGGCTGTCGGCGGCATGCTCGATCATTTTGAGTTCGTCTCTGAGCCACTGAACCACCGCACCGGCCACAAAAACGCTACCTTCAAGGGCGTAGGTTCGCTGACCGTCAATTTCCCAGGCCACCGTGGTGAGCAGGCCAGATTCGGAGCGAGCGGGCGTATCGCCGGTATTCATGAGCATAAAGCAGCCGGTGCCGTAGGTGTTTTTAGCCATGCCCGGTTCAAAACAACCCTGACCAAAGAGGGCAGCCTGCTGATCCCCCGCCATGCCGGTAATGGGTATGGAGCTATCCCCCAGCAAATGGGTTTCGCCAAAATGACCGCTGGAGCTTTTGACTTCGGGCAGTAGTGTTGCCGGCACTTTTAAAATTCCCAGCAGTTCTTCGTCCCATTGGCCCTTTATAATGTTGTACATCAGGGTACGACTGGCGTTAGAGGGTTCCGTAGCGTGAACGCGGCCTTCGGTGAGTTTATACAACAGCCAGCTGTCAACGGTGCCAGCCAGCAGCTCTCCTGCTTCAGCCCGCTGGCGCAGTTCGGGGTATTCTTCTAAAAGCCAGTGCAATTTGGTGCCTGAAAAATAGGCGTCTAAAATGAGTCCGGTTTTATAGCGAAAGGTGGACTCATGACCTTCTTTTTTGAGACGTTTGCAAATGTCTGCGGAGCGGCGGCATTGCCACACAATGGCGTTATGTACCGGCTCTCCGGTGCTTTTGTCCCAGAGTACCAGCGTTTCTCGCTGATTGGTAATTCCAATGGCCGCCACATCACTGGCGGTGATGTTATGGGATTTGAGTACCTCCTGAGCCACTTTCAGCTGGGTTTCCCAGATTTCTGTGGCGTCGTGCTCCACCCAGCCGGGTTGAGGGTAAATTTGTTTAAATTCCTGCTGTTCTACCGCCTGAATTTCGCCCTGTTCGTTAAATAAAATAGCCCGTGAAGACGTGGTGCCCTGATCCAGGGCCAGAATGTATGTGCTCATGAAAATCTCCCGTTGTGCGTATGCGTACGGGCTTCATTTTAGCGCATCTGGGAAAAGGGAGCGTCAGTGTTCACGTCGAGCGCTCCCAGCCGATAAGCCTCACGCATAATATTGTGAGAGGCGGGTTTTACCTGAGTGGGGCAAACACGAGGAATAGATTCCCACCAGGCTTTCTTTTTGAAGGTTTCAACCTCTTCGTGTTCTACTTCAATAATGTTTTGAACTTCCGGTAAAAGGGGCTTGTCTTCCCAGACAATCAGTGCGACTTGTTTTTCTGACATGTTGCTTTCCCCCTTTCTGTTTTTTCTTATTATGTGCGGGGACGGGGGTGAAAATGGCCTGCCTTTATGGAGGTTTAATTCCACTTTTTCAGGTTTATAATACTTAATAAGCTAGTAGGTCAAGAAAAGAGAAGGTGATGCCGCTCACTTTTTCTTTTCACAGTCCCGCCCGGCTCTTTGCAAGACTATTACGTGTATGAGCTGATTAAAACAGATAATGACTGGTGTATTGCGGACATCGTTTCGCTTTTGTACCCTCCCGATGCTCTCGTAATTCCTGTCGAAAACCGGGCCCGCATTTTAGCGATGGTGGAAACCTCTGCTCCCCTTTTTCCGGTGCCCTCGGGCCAGTATCCGGTGGAGGTGGTTTATGTGGAGGATAACGGGCTTGAGCCCATGGCGGGAATTCGGGTCAAGTTCAGAGATGTGAAGACCGTACGCTGGCGTATGGCCAATGTACCCGGTGGGGACGAAGTGTACGGAGCCGATGCGGGCAATCTGGCTATTTTTGACCTGACTCACTTGAAAAAAGAAACGCTGTTTAGCACCTGGGCCGCCCAGAATAAAACCGTAGCTCAATGCCTGACACATTCAGCTACGGTGTTTCTGTACGCCGCGCAAAGGATGGGAATATTTATCTCGTTGCGCCCTATAGATAACGTAAACTCAACACCACTCACCGACTTAAGCGGCGTCTATTCCAGTGCTCATAACTTTGGAACGCGTTTCGCTTAAACAATGTATGTATCGCTTACATGATTTACTCTACAATCTCAGCTATAAAATAGGGATCAAGAGATCATTAAAATTCAATCAATGAGATTTTTAAAATATGTTCAGGTTTTTACGCGCAGACTTGAATGTATCGCTCTGGATGTCGGAAGAACAAAATAACTGGTATTATAGCGATTATGCGGCGAAAACTTTTATGGATTCCCATACTCTTTTTTGTTTTGTGGGTGCCGGCCCAGGCCGAGGACGCAACGCCTGATGTGCCCCTGATTGAACTTTACCCCTATCCGGTGTGGTATCAGCGAGATCCCTCACTGGGGGGTAGCGATGATCAGCTGGTGGTGCTAGACCCCGCTTCAGGACAGCTATCTCGTTTTACGCAGCTTCAGTTTTTGCTTTACCCCAAATTTCATACGGAAACCTTAGGGGGCACCCCGCGTTTGCGTTTAGAAGGATACGATCTGAGCAAGACCTTTTTTAAGCGCTGGTACTTAGAGCCCGCTACGGGCAAAGTGAGCGTGGTCAAAAGCCCCGCTGGTGATGCAAAGCCCGATCATTTTCGCTGGTGTCACGGCAAGCAAAATCCGCAGTGGTTTGCCATCCCTCAGAAATCAGAAGCGGGGTACGGACTGACAATAGGTCCCAATACCACTGATCCAGAACGGCTATCCCGTGAGGAATTCGAAGGCCCGTTCCCCGCCATGAAATTTTCCTGGCGGGTGTGTGAACACCAGGATTGGGTCATTGCTCACAATCGTCAGACCGTGGCATTTTTACACGTGCCCAGTCGTCAGTTTTTTACCGGCAGTTTCGTGGGCAGTATGCAGCACTTTATTATTCGGCAAGACAAAATCTGGTTCTGGACCACGGGCGTTAATGATGCAACTCCCGGTATAAAGCCCTATGCTTTGAGCTATTTCGATTTCAATATGCGCCAGTGGCACCCCCGCATTCTGGAGCGGCGTCTGCCCTTTTTGCCCCTGCAAGATTTTAATGAAAATACCCTTTTACTCGGCCCACCCTGGCTGCCCACGGATTATGCAGCTCCTTTTTTTAAGCTAAACACCGTCTCTGCGCAAATTTCTGCTCCCATTCAGGTACACAATCTTGGCCCAGGACGCATTAAAGATGTAGCAGCCGTTTTTAAGCAGCTCAACACACCATTCTAAATTGACCATAGTAAACTGTAGTTCATGGCACGATTAAAAATGCAGCAGCGCACGAGTCATTTTTTTGGTATCGGAGTGATGCATAATGTTCATGCGGAAAATATTGGCACGCTCTGGCGCTCGGCGTATATTATGGGGGCTGCCTTTATTTTTACGGTGGACAAAAAGTATAAGCAGCAAAGCGGAGACGTCTTTTCAGCCTGGTCGCGTATTCCGCTTTACCATTATAGGGACCTTGCGGATTTAAAGGCTCACTTGCCCCATGCGGCCCGCCTGATCGGGGTGGAAATGGATGAACGGGCCGTACCCCTGCATGATTACCGTCACCCGTCTACGGGCGTCTATTTGCTGGGAAGTGAAAAACACGGACTTACTAAAGCCGCCATTGAAGCCTGTCACGAGTTGGTATGTTTGCCGGGCAATTTCAGTTTGAACGTCTCTGTAGCGGGCAGTATTGTGATGTACGATCGCATTGGAAAACTGGAAACCACCTTGCCCTGAAAACTTTCTTCTGAAAGGGGAAAGCGAAACCGCTAGACACCTTGAACCCGCCGAAACGGGGAATTGAAGGAAGCGGTTTCATAGCCCCTGTGTTCAGGGTAGCACGACTTATAAAAAGGTTGAGAGAATGATTTCTGTATCCAACGGCGTGATCATCTGCTGGTCTTTTTGTAGGGCCATGGCTTCTGCAGAAAACACGGTGTCAGCGTTTTGAGGGGTCTTTGTAAGACGACCCCGGGCCTGAGCATGTAAATGCCACAGGTCATATAAATGAGGCGGTTTCAGGCGGGTCATGGCCATATTCATCAGCGTCAGAGAAGATATATTGTTGAGCACGTTATTCTGGGTGTTTGGGTCGTTACGCAGGCTCAAATCTGTCCAGATGACGGTATGGGCTTTGAGATCAATAATCATCGGAACAGAAACTTTGGTGTCGCCGGTTAAATCATAGCGGTTTTCCACGGTACGGGGATCGTAGATTTCCCCCGTCTGACCGGTGGTTCCTGAGCTTCGCGACATATAGCCCGCAAAGCATTCGGGCAGGGTAAAAAAGGGCTGACGGGTATAAGCGTTCACCACCATCATCACATAGCGAACGCCCGCCTGCCTGGCCCCGGCAATGTCTATGTCGATAAACTCTGAAGCGCCTTCTGGGGCTGAGGTAATATCTCCGCTGTGAACCGCGTAATCTCCCTGTAAGTTGTAATAAGAAAAGGTGTCTATGTGCTGGTGTTGAGCGTCCAGTACAAAAGCGCTCAGATCTAAATCCGTGCGCTGTTTGCCATCTTTCCACCAGATAAAAAAGCGCAGGCGTAAATCGTTCTGCTCAACTTGTTCAGGGAGATCCACCTGTTCCGGAAACAGAGGCAAACGACTGCCTCTGGCCAGCGTTTTCAAAGCCCGGCTGGCGGAGCGCATTCCCAGGGGAATGGGGTAATACCTGAGTTGAGGATCTATGTATACGGTTCCCAGTGCGGGAAGTTTCTGAAAGCGTTTGCGCAGGGCATTATCACAAAGAAGGCACAGCTCCTTGCACAATGCCTCAGGTAAAGCCGGAAGCGTATTGGGAATGGCCTGCAATTTGCCCACCTCTCCTTTAGGAAAGAAAATGCGCAGGGGATCAGGCTCCGTACGGTGTCGAAAATGCTGGCGCACTTGTAGTAGCACGCGGGTAGAAACTTTGTGGATGTGTTCTGTAAACGTGTCCGTGACCCAGCCCTGAAGGGCCATGCTATTCTGGCATAAGCGCAGCAAATGGTCGAGGCGGCGGGCCAGTTCTCCCGGGTTTTCTTCCAGCAGTTGTAAGGCCTTTTTAATTTGCTTTGCTTTTAAGGCTTGTTCTAAGTTCGTATTGGGCAGCGGCAGCGTTTTATGATTACGCAGGGCCTGAAATGCCGCATAACTCAGCGGGTAACGGCGCGCATAATCTCCCGGATGCAGGCTTTCTCCCCAGCGTTTCCAGATTTCGCTATCCCGGGCCATATCTTTTAGGGCCGCATTGTCTTCTGTGGTTCTGAGAAGGTGATTCAAATGAGACAGGATAAGGCGTCGCCACGCTTTTTTAAGGGAACAAAACCGCGGGGGGGTAGCCAGTGACGGATCGCCTTCTGCAAGGGCTGCGCCCAGCCGCAGAAGATCTCGCGGCTTCTGTAGCTGTTGTTCTAGAAAAGCCGCTGCTTCCGCAGCGTTTGTTTTCAATAAAACGCTGGCCACAAAAGCTATAATTTCTCTGTGTTTAAATTCGGTTTTTTTCAGGATACCTGAGACCCGGGGGTGGTGCCGTAAACAGGCGCTGAGATCTTCTTTATCGCCCGGACTCAGCGCAGCTTCTGCAGACATAAGGTGCTGAAACAGGGTGCTAATTTCTGTGAGCTGCCCTTGCTCAATAACGCGCGGAGGGCGCAAATACCGGGTCTGGGTTTCGCGGGGGACGGGTGTTATCTGTGGCAGGATACGAAGACCGAGCCAATCACCCAGATAGTGCATACGGGCATTCAGATACAATTCGGCTTTGGATAGGCGCATCACCTGCTCCGGAAAATTCGGGTAAAAAGGCGTGTGCTTTTTATGGGCGCCCACCATCCGTTGTAGAGTATTATTAATGAGGTGAAAATATTCACTGAATTGGGACAACGGTAGCTGAGACAGAGCGCTGAGCAGCTGCGGAGACAGGGTATAGCCCAGGGGTTCAATCTCTCTGAGCAAAGCCGCCAGATGAGAGGCTCCCACTTCTGAAGACCTTGTGTCATTGGAATCCGCTGCAACCTGCGCTATTCGTGGCACAACCAGACGCTGCTTCCTGCGCAATAGAATGGCGTTGAGTTCAGGATGAAGGTGTGGGTTCATCTTCGTCCTCGGTGTCCGGTGTGAGCATATTGCCCAGAACGTTGGGCAATCCTGTACCGCTCACGAGCCCCAGAAGCGAGTTTTCCTCCTGAATCAGGGACACCCCTGTCAGTGGCGCACAGGAAGATAAGAAGGCCATGAGGACCCCCAGTAGGACTTGTGCGCCTGGCTGTTTCAAGAGGTCACTTCCCAGCCCACGCGAATACCTGTGGCCTTTAAACGATCCATGTAGCCCAGGCCTAATCCAGTGGCAGGAGTCAAAATACCGCCCTCAAATTCTTCGGGCAGCTCCTCACGATTGTGAATGAGCGTCAGAGCCGCTTCGCTCAGCATACGCACGGTGCTGCGGTTGGAGGGGTCTCCGTCACTTAAAAAGTGCCCTTTGATTTTCTGGCCGCTGGCGGTCAGCCCCTTGAACCAGACGCTCAGAGAGCCCTTTTTCATACTTTCTTCACTGGGGCCTTCCCCCGGCTGGGGCAATTGTTCTTTGGCCCCTTTGACTACTGCTGGAATACGCAGTAATTCTGATACCATAAGTTGAACACCGCTGATGGTCAGGGCTTTAGTGGGAATAATTTCGTTACTGGCCGCGTACTCCTGGTACCGGAAATTGGGGCCATAGGGGTCGTCTTCATGCCGCCAGAGCACTTCGCTGCGCCGCACCACACGGGTATTGATGGGGGCCATTAAGAAAGGACTGGTCCACATCCACCAGTCTTTGTCCCAGCTAATGCCTCTGGGGTCTTTGGGGTTCTTTTTCAGGCGCTCTTCACCGGGGTTAAGCAGAAAGGGTTGACCCACTTCTGCCAGACGACCGGTTTCTGCCATATGGATCATGGAGGCCAGGGTGCCCCCGTTAAAGCCGCCGCGCATTTGAAAATAACCTTTGAGGTCTACGAGATCTTCATCTAAATGTTCCTGCACTTCACGGGCCAGATACAAGGTCATCATATCTGAAGGCACGGAGTCCACGCCGCAAAAATTGACAATGCGCACCCCCTGACGCACCGCCCGGGCGTGGTAGGTGTCAATGAGGTGCCGCACCCAGGGGGTTTCTCCGGTAATGTCCACATAATCACATTTGGACTCAATGCAAATCCGCACCAGATTCTCGCCGTACATGGCAAAAGGGCCTGCTGTGGTTAAGACCACCCGGGTTTGTGTGCACATTTCCCGCAGACTGGGTAAATCATGGGCATCGGCCACTACGAGTTCTAAGGCTGAGAGTTCTGGATAGAGGGCCACCAGTTCTGACTTACGCTGTTCCAGCTTTTCTAAATTACGACCGGCCAGCGCCCATCGGGTTTGACTTAAGGGCACGTGCTCCGCAAAATACAAACTCGCCTGATGCCCCGTAAAACCGGTGGCTCCAAAAAGGATAATGTCAAATTTACGATCCATAAGCTATGTTCTTTCTCAAGGTTGTCGGGCTCTACGGGCTCTATTGTGGCATGGTTTTAAGAAGCATCTCAAAGTAGGCGTTGCGGTCCACCGTCAGACGTTCTAAACAGCCGTTGCGAATCAAAGGCATGATGCTGCCGCCTTCGTACACCATGGCGCGATGCTCACATTGTAAATCTCTGAACTTAAGCCAGGCCAGCTGCGCTTTCTGAAAACGCAGGCGATGGGCTTTCTGAGACTGCATGGCCTGAATTTTCTTGTAGAGCATATTCAGGCGTTTGTCCGCTTTCTGGTACTGCTCGTGGGAGCAGATGTTCATATCCAACTGGGTGTTGGCACCAGCACACGGGTTTTTTGAGACCGGGGTATGCCCCATCAAAGCCCATGCGCAAGCTACAACCATAAAATGCTTTTTCATAAGTTTTCTAGTGCAGATTGAAGTAAAAGCGAGTGCCGTGGGCTTCAATGGCCCCGGACAGTTTTTTCAGGGCTTCAATATACGCCGCGGTTCGCATATCGCAGCCGTGCTGCTCGCGGGTGTCCCACACATCGTAAGCGGCTTTTTCCATGATTTTTTTCAGGCGAGAGTGAACCTCTTCTAATTCCCAGTAAAAGCCCGTCTGGTTTTGGACCCACTCAAAATAACTCACCGTTACCCCGCCCGCGTTGGCCAGAATATCGGGAATCACCAGAATGCCTTTTTTTTCGAGAATGGGATCGGCACTGGTGGTAATGGGACCGTTGGCCAACTCCAGAATAATACTTGCTTTTACGCGATCCGCATTCTGGGTGGTGATCTGGTTTTCCAGCGCCGCGGGCACCAATATATCCACGTCCAGCTCCAGCAGCTCTTCATTGCTGATGACTGTTGCAGTTCCGCGTGTAGGGCCGCCTTCCAGCACTTCCTTGTGACTCATTTCCCATTCTTTCATGGGGCGAGGCGCAATGCCGTCGGGGTCGTAAATACCACCTTCGGAGTTGCTTATGGCTACAATCTTATATCCGGCTTCGTGCAATAATTGGGCACAGTAATAACCCACATTACCAAACCCCTGCAAGGCTACCGTTGTTTTATGGGGTTCTAACCCCAGTTTCTTTTCCAGAGAGCGTAATACGTAGACACCGCCTCGTCCTGTGGCGTCGGTTCTGCCCAGAGAGCCTCCAAGAGCGATGGGTTTACCGGTAAAGACACCGGGGAATTTGCCACGCTTGATGCGATTGTACTGATCCGTCATCCAGCCCATGATCATTTCGTTGGTGTACATATCCGGTGCCGGAATATCCACTTCAGGTCCGATCATATCGGCGATCATTTCTATATAGGTGCGGCTCAGACGCTCTAGTTCTGCTTTGCTCAATTGTTTGGTGTCTACACAAACACCTCCTTTGGCCCCGCCATAAGGAATGCCTACCACCGCACACTTAAAGGTCATCCAGAAAGCCAGAGCCATCACTTCATCCAGGCTCACATCCTGGTGGAAACGAATCCCGCCCTTGCTCGGGCCGCGAGAATCGTCATAACGCACCCGAAAGCCTTTGAATGCTTTACGCTCTCCGTTGTCCATGCGTACCACCACTGACACGGCCAGACTGGATTTGGGGTACTTGAGCTGTTCTTCTACATCAGGAGAAATAGGAAAATATTCCATGGCTTTTTTCAAACGGCTGCGGGCGTCCCGAAACAACTTGCCGTCTTCATCGGCACGGTCCATGATTTCCTCATGGGGTTCAGCGCCCGTTTGTTCTGTGACTTCTGTGTTTTCGCTCATGGAGATCCTCTTTTAATATATTGCTCTGTTAGAATACCTTTACTATTATACGCAATTATTTATGGAAGAAGGAGTCGCTATGGCGGGACATTCTAAATGGTCAAAAATCAAGCGCCAGAAGGGCAAAAACGATAACGCAAGAGGTCAGGTTTTTACCAAGATGGCCCGCGAAATGACGGTGGCCGTGCGCGAGGGGGGCAGTGGGGACCCGGACGCCAACTTCCGTCTGCGACTGGCCATTCAACGGGCCAAGGCCGCGGGGGTTCCCAAGGACAATATTGACCGGGCCATTCAAAAAGGTCTCGGTGGAGACAGCGACGGGGATAACTACGAAAATATTCAGTACGAAGGCTATGGGCCAGGCGGGGTGGCAGTGATGATTGATGCTCTCACCGACAATCGTAATCGCACCGCGGGCGATGTGCGTTCTTACTTTAATAAGTCCGGGGGCAATCTGGGTGAGACGGGCTGCGTCAACTGGATGTTTAATAAAAAAGGCATTTTGCGCTACGAGGACCTCGAAGATCCCGATAGTCTGTTTATGGAAGCCCTGGAAGCCGGTGCCGAAGATATTCAGGATGAAGAAGGACAGGTGGAGGTAATCACCGAACCGGATGATTTACAGGCGGTTTCAGAAGCTCTGAGTGCTTATGAAAGTACGGATCAAAATGTAGAGTACGTGCCTTTGAATACGGTTACCGTAACGGACGCGGACGACGCCAAAAAATTGCTCAAACTTCTGGATCTCTTAGAAGAGCATGACGATGTGCAAAACGTTCATTCTAACTTTGAGATTGACGAAGCGATTTTAGCAGAACTGGATGGATAATTCTCCAATGGCCTGGATGGTTCCCCTGTTTCTGGGCCTTGGAGCTGTGGCGCTGCTGATGATGGCCTGGGTTCTCCTGGAGCAGCGCTTTCAAAAGCGTTTACAGCAGGCGCTTAAACAACAGCGACGGGATTTACAGACGGAGTTTGACCGGCTTCAGGCCGAAAAAGATGCGCTGAATGCTGAACGTGAGGCCCTTACACAACTCACCCCTGAAGCGGCCCGACAGGAGATTTTGGACCACTGGCACCAACAGCTGAGCGAGGAAAAAGCACGGCAATTGGAGCATTATGAACGAGAGCTGGATCGTACCAAAACGGAACTTAGTGCAAAACTCCTTTCGCGCACGCTGCAGTCTCAGGCTGCCAGCCATGTGCGGGAAGCCACCCGTACAGACATGCAGTTGCCCGATGAAAAGTTAAAGGGGCGTGTCATTGGTAAAGGAGGCAAAAACCTTCAGGCTTTTCAGCATGTGACCGGTGTGGACTTGATGGTGTCTACAGAGGGACTGGATCTGACCCTTACCGCTTTTGACCCTTTGAAGCGTGAACTCGCCCGTCGCACCCTTAAAACCCTGCTGGTAGACGGCCGAATTTATCCTGAACGCATTGCTGAGGTTTACCGGGAATGTCAAAGGGCTTTAGAAAAAGAATTACCGGAACTGGCTCGCGCTGCTGTTGCGGCCGCTGGCGTGACTACCCCTCTCCCTAAAAAGCTGCTCCCGGTACTGGGGCAGCTGCATTATCGCACCTCGGTGGGCCAAAACCTGCTGAAACACGCGCAGGAAGTGGCACAACTGGCAGGTATTCTGGCTCAGGATATTGGTGCAGACGAGGTACTGGCCCGTCGGGGTGGGTTGCTTCATGATATTGGCAAAGCCATTCCTGAAACCCCTGATTCTGGTACCCACAGTCAGCGTGGCGTCGCGTTGCTTCAGACCTGTGGCGAATCAAAAGCGGTACAGCACATCGTGGCAGCCCACCACCGGGAAACACCTCCACAAACCCCCGAAGCCTTCCTGGTGCAGGCAGCAGACGCCCTGTCTGCAGCGCGACCGGGAGCCCGCAGCGAAAAAAGTGGGGCGCAAATTCAGCGTGCCAAAGCCATCGAAGCTTTTTTGAAAACGTTTCCTGAAGTGGAAAATGTGGTAGTACTCAAGGCCGGTCATGAAGCACATATTATGATAGACCCCGATGAATGCACTGAAGCAGAAACCCGTTTACTGGGTCATCAAATCGCCAAAGCCCTGCGTGAAAAATATCCCGATTTTCGTATGCGAGTGGCCATGATACGGGAATGGAAAGGCTCTCACTATGTTTAAGTTCACTGCACATCCTACGCTCCAACAGCAAGATCACCGCCCCTGGCCCATTCCCCGGGGCCCCTGGGTAATGCAGCAACAGTGGCACGACTTGTTATTTGCGCATTGGCCAGTAGAAGCTAGCGCCCTGCGTCCACATATTCCCGCCCCCTTAGACATAGACACCTTTGAGGGGAAGGCATGGCTGGGTATTGTTCCTTTTTACATGGCGCACGTTAAGCCCCGAGGATGCCCTTCGGTGCCGGGACTGTCCTTTTTCCCGGAGTTAAACGTCAGAACCTACGTACGCTATAAAGACAAGCCGGGCGTGTGGTTTTTTAGCCTGGAAGCAGGCAATCCCATTGCGGTGGAAATTGCTCGCAAAGGCTTTCACCTGCCTTATTTTAATGCGCGTATGCATTATGAAAAGCGAGACGATGTTTATTATTTCAGTGAGCGCATTCATAAAAATGCCCCTCTTGCTCAGTTTCAGGCCCGGTACGCACCCATCTCTGATGTCAAACTGGCTCAAAAAGACACCCTGACCCACTGGCTTACCGAGCGATACGCCCTGTACAGCCAGAGTGCTTCCGGGCAGCTCTATCGCGGTGATATTCACCATCCCCCCTGGCCCTTGCAAGAGGCCGAGGCCGAATTTTATAAAAACAATATGCTGGGAGATTTACCGGAAGATTTGGTGAACGTGAATAGCCCTCCCCTGCTGCACTTTTCCCAAAGCATCTCAGTGGTGGTGTGGCCTCTTGTTAAACTTAGCAACGCCCGGTATAAATAAGTTGTCAGTTACCGGGCGCTCTATTATGATGTCTGGTCAGTCAAAGACTAGCCCAGGAACGACTTAAACATCCAGACGGATTTTTCCTGCTCTGAGGTGTAACCGGTGAGCATATCAGCGGTGGCTTCATCACCCACTTCTGAAGCGTAATCAATCACTTCGCGCTCTAAACCAATGAGAACACCATAGCTGTCCACCACGTGCTGTGCGGCAGTGCGACCGTTACTAATATTTCGGGTTTCCTCGATTTTTGAACGCTCAATATAATCACTGAAGGCGTGAAGGGGCGTTTCTTCAAGGGTCAAAATGCGCTCGGCGATTTCGTCAATATTGTCGTGGGCCCGGTTGTATAGATCTTCAAACTGCTGGTGTAACTGGAAAAAGTTCTCGCCTTTAATATTCCAGTGATAGCCTCTGATGTTCTGATAAAACACCTGATAGTTTGCCAATACGTCGTTGAGCATCACGCCCAGTTTTCTTGCTTCGTCTGTCTTTAGTCCTACACGTTTAAATGCCATGTGGATACTCCTTTGATTTTTTAGTAGCATAGGACTGACAAACTTAAAAGCCTGAAAACCGGGCGTATAAAAGTTATAAATCTTTTGAGATTAAAAGATTAAACCGTGGGCACGGGCAGCTCGCTGCTGTCGTTTTTACTGAACAGCATGCCGTCGGGCGTGTACTCCGCCTGGACGATATCGCCTTCTAAAAAACGACCCTGCAAAATAGCCATGGACAGTGGGTTTTCCAGCTCTTTCTGGATCACCCGTTTGAGGGGTCTGGCACCGAAAGTGGGGCTGTACCCGGTCTCAATGAGATAATCCTCAGCACTGGTGGCCAGGTTCAGGGTGAGCTTACGCTCTGAAAGACGCTGTCCCAGCCGCTGCAACTGAATCTGAAGAATATGTCTGAGGTCTTCTTTGCCCAGCGCGTGGAACACGATGGTTTCGTCCACACGGTTCAAAAACTCGGGGCGAAAGTGGGCCTGTAACTCACCCATGACTTCATTGCGCATATCCTCGTAGTCAGATTCACCGTGTTTGTAGTGCAAAATATGCTGACTACCAATATTACTGGTCATAATGACAAGGGTATTTTTGAAATCCACGGTCTTGCCCTTACCATCAGTGAGCTGTCCATCGTCCAGAATTTGCAGCATAATGTTAAACACGTCCGGGTGGGCTTTCTCTACTTCATCAAAGAGTAACACTGAAAAGGGCTTGCGACGCACCACCTCTGTGAGCTGTCCTCCGTCATCATGACCAATGTACCCCGGAGGAGCGCCAATCAAGCGAGAAACGGAATGTTTTTCCATATACTCTGACATATCGATGCGCACCATGGCTTTTTCATCGTCAAATAAAAACTCCGCCAGTGCTTTCGCCAGTTCGGTTTTACCCACACCTGTGGGCCCTAAGAAGATAAAAGAACCCATGGGACGGTTGGCGTCTTTTAAGCCAGCCCGGGCCCGACGCACCGCATGAGAGACTGCTTCCACGGCGTCCCGCTGACCAATCACCCGCTGGTGGAGTTTTTCTTCCAGATGAATCAATTTTTGTACCTCGCCTTCCACCAATTTTGACACGGGGATATGGGTCCAGCGACTTACCACTTCGGCGATGTCTTCGTCGTCAATTTCTTCTTTGAGTAAGCGAGAGCCGTCTTCATCTTCAATGCCGCTCTCGCTTTCTTTGCGCAGGTTTTCCAGCTCAATCAAACGACCGTACTTGAGTTCGGCCGCTTTGGCCAGGTTGGCCTCCCGCTCGGCGATTTCGATTTCGTGATGGGTTTCTTCAATTTCTTCTTTAATTTGACGCAGTTTCATAATCGCATCTTTTTCCCGCTGCCACTGTAAATTGAGCACCTGAGAGCGCTCTGACAGTTCCGCCAGTTCTGACACAATACGTTCTAAGCGCTCCATGGAGCCCGCGTCGTCCTCTTTTTTAAGGGCTTCGCGCTCAATTTCTAGCTGCATTTTACGGCGCTCAATTTCATCCAATTCAATGGGCATGGAGTCGATTTCCATCCGGATTTTGGCCCCGGCTTCGTCCAGTAAGTCAATGGCCTTATCGGGAAGTTTGCGGTCGCTGAGGTAGCGGTGAGACATAGTGGCAGCAGCAATAATGGCGGAATCTTTGATGCGGACCCCGTGATGCACTTCGTAACGCTCCCTCAGGCCGCGCAGAATGCTCACGGTGTCTTCTACAGTGGGTTCTTCTACGATGGTGGTTTGGAAACGGCGTTCTAAGGCCGCATCTTTTTCAATATATTTGCGGTATTCTTCTAAGGTAGTGGCACCAATAAAGTGCAGTTCTCCCCGGGCCAGCATGGGCTTAAGCAGGTTAGCGGCATCCACGGCGCCGTCAGCGCCGCCTGCACCTACCACGGTATGGAGTTCGTCAATAAAGAGAATAATCTGGCCGTCACTTTCTTTCACTTCTTTAAGAACGGCTTTCAGCCGCTCCTCAAATTCTCCGCGGAACTTGGCGCCAGCAATTAACGCCCCCATATCCAGAGCCACAATTTGCTTGTTTTTAAGACCTTCGGGTACATCGCCACGAACAATACGCTGTGCCAGACCTTCTACCACAGCGGTTTTACCCACGCCAGGTTCTCCGATCAGGACAGGGTTATTTTTGGTGCGGCGGCTGAGCACCTGAATGACCCGACGAATTTCTTCATCACGGCCAATGACCGGGTCTAGCTTACCCTGCATGGCGTAATCCGTTAAATTGGAACCATATTTTTCTAAGGACTGGTAACTGGCTTCCGGGTTTTTATCTTTGACCCGCTGCTTGCCCCGAATTTGCGTCAATACGCCCAGAATAGTGTTGCGATTGATGTCGTTGCGCTTCAGCACTTCATAAGAACCGCTGCCGCGGTCTTGCTCGTCTACCAGAGCCAATAGCAAATGCTCTACGGAAATAAACTCATCTTTCATCTGGCGGGATTCTTGCTCCGCCCGTTGAAAAACGCGGTTCAAACGATTGGAAATATACCCCCGATTCACGCTGCCGGTGACCTTGGGTAATTTATTCAGTTCATCGCGCACCTGAGCGGCAATGTCCTGAGGGTTTTTGTCGAGTTTGCGCAAAATTTCTGGGACCACGCCCTGATCTTGCTCAATGAGTGCCAGTAGCAGATGTTCATTGTCGATGGTGTTGTTATTGTACTCGGCCACAATGTTTTGTGCCTCATAGCTGGCGGCCTGGGCTTTTTCTGTAAATTTATTGATGTCCATGGTGTTCTCCTGATGAACGTTTTTTCTTTATTGTGAACGATTTTTAGCAGAATTACAAGGGGTTTTTTAGCAGTCAAATATTTAGAGTGCTAAAAAAGGCGGGTTAGAAGATAAACATGGAAGTAAGACCTACATGCATATTGTAAACTGCACGATCTTCAGCTTGTACTTGAGGCCGTAAACGTTCATCATACGCTGAGGCGTACATGCTCTGAGCATTATTGACTTCTAATGAAAACCGCAGTTGTTCCGCGGGCTGGTACACCAGTCGGGGTACCAAAAAGGCTGACCAGGCCTGATTGGGGGCGCGTGCCGAAAAGCTTTGTGCTGTGCCTGTGGCCTGAAGCATACCCAGATTGGCGGTAAAGCCACCAAACAAACCGACACTCCACTGTTTATTGATGTCATAATCCAGATCCAGCCACTGCGATGTTGTACTCAACGCCTGATAACTCCCGTCGTTAAGTTGTACAAACCCCCCCAGCATCTGGTGATCGGCCATGTTTGTACCCCATACAGCACGGCCTCTAAGACGGAGGTTAGGAATGATTTTCCACTGACCAAAAGCCTGTACAGCCCCGCTGTAAAGATTATCTACAGTTGTCTCAGGACGTACGGCTTTGCCCATGGCGGCCAATCCCAGGTTCACTTGCTCAACGGGCTTCCATAACACTGAGCCTGAAGCAATGGGAAGCCCTGAGTTTTGTTGGAGATCATTACGGGCGCCAAATTCTGCAAAAGCGTCTCTTTGCATGGCCACACTGCTCCTAAAATGAAATTGCTCACTGGGAAACCAGTCAAAGTAAATTCCGGGATGTCTTGCAAAGGGCTGAACAGGGTGACCTGCTCCTGGATTAATCAGACCGGGAAAATATTGGTGAGCAGTAAACACACTCCAACGTTGGCCCAGAGTCAGATGAAATTGGCTGTCATGTAAGTGTATAAAGGCATGTCTTAATCTAAAATTACTGATGGTGTTGTCTAAATGGCCAAAAAAGTCCGCTTCCACATAGGCATAGTTTTTAACACCGTTTACCACAGGGCCGTCAAAGCGAATGGCTCCCCGACTAAAAATGCTGGCCATATTGATAAGCGGTGCAGCATTGACGTCTTGTCCCTCATCGTTAAGTTCTACCGCTTGAGGATACTGATACAAAATACCTTCTCTGGCACCCACGGGTTGGCGCAAACTATACACGCCGTCTAAGCGGATAAAGCCTTTGTAAGAAATTCCCAGTTCGCCCACAGAGTCCTTTTCGCTTAATTCAAAGTTTTGATCGATATTTTTGTCGGTAGCGCGTGTGGGAAGAGACGCAGAAAATGTGAATCCAGTGCTGAGTATAAGTAACGTAAGCAAGTATCGAGACATATATTTATCCTTCATATTTTCAGGGGGTTAGGGCTAGCTTAAGGTTAGATCTAAGCGTTTTAAAGGCTTAAAAGGTAAAGAAATTATAAAATATTAATTACTCTTTGACTTGAAGCTTGCGTAGTGGGTTGTTTTGTATCAAGTTTTCTTTTGACTCATTGAAATGCCACAGAGCCACGACTTTGTTATTCTGAAATCAAAAAGGAAGTTGCACGGATGACAGTTTTTATCCCCGCCAGTTCAAGCCAGGCTACACAGGCCTCAGAAATTTTGCAAACCTTACAGCGCCATATTGTAGATGCTCTGCAATCGCTTCAAGTTCCCGCGGCTTACGCAAAAACGATTCTTGAACCCGTTTCCTGGCTGCGCGATGACGGTGTCCACGGCGGTGGCGTTCGCTATGGCGTTAGAGATACGCCGCTCTTTGATCGGGCCTCGCTGAATTTTTCACAGGTGCACTATGAAGATCTGCCCCAGAAAGCCCTGAATTCTGCCACTGCCCTTTCTACCATTGTGCACCCCCGCCCCACGCACGCGCCTTCTTTGCATATGCACATTAGTTTTACCGAGTTGAAAAGTGGCCGTCACTACTGGCGTTTGATGGCAGATCTGAATCCCGCTGCTTTTCCTGACACCACCTTACCCTGGGTCAACGTCCTGAAAGACACGTTTGCGAAGGCCATATCTGAAGTCTTACAACCTCTGCTGTCTGAAGCGCATTATCAGGAAGGGCTGACAGAAGGCGATCGCTATTTTTATATTCCTGCTTTGGAACGGCACCGGGGCGTGTTTCATTTTTACCTGGAAGCCTTTTCCAGAGATGATTTTGCCAAAGACAAACACCTGGCCCATACTCTGGGAACCACCGTTATCAACACCTACGTTCGTTTAATGGAACAACAGCTTCAGCATCCACCGCAGGCAGATCCGGGAGATTTCTTTCGCCAGCTGAACTATCACACCCTCTATTTTTTTCAGGTGCTCACCCTCGACCGGGGAACCACCTCAGGGCTTCTGATTCACAACCAAAACGACGTGGGTATTCTGGGCTCTTTGCCTTCTCACGTGAACGTCACCTTACTGAAAGACTGGGTGGAAAAGATGCCTGCAAGCCACCGCCCTCTATTAAGCGATTTGATTCGTATTTTGCACAAGGGCAAAATGACCTGGCAAGAAGATGCGGAAGTGGTGCTGGTGAGTGACGAACTTAAAAAAGAACTCGCTCAGGCCGTGCGAGAACATTACGAGAAATATCCCGCCAATTTGCGTTTGCAGGCGGCGGGAAAGGTGATTCCCCCCACGGTGTCTAACCATCAATAATTGACGATAATATCCATACAAAAAAGCATCACCCTTGAGTGATGCTTTTCAGTGATTATGGGCGTTTTAGCCTGTTCAGACCGGGTTTATTCAGGGTTGATAAGGCATGGCTGATTTGTGTACCACAATGCGTAGTTTGTCATCAGCGTCTTTTACGTAACCCAGCGTGTATTCCACTTTGAGCTCGTCG
>CAYFGW010000011.1:0-35182 GCA_964342365.1 uncultured Candidatus Sericytochromatia bacterium
AAGGATCCCCGGGTTACCCAAATTCTCGATAATAGCACCCTGACCGTGATGCCCATGGTCAACGTGGACGGTCGTGTAATGGTGGAAGAAGGCTCCGCCTGGCAGCGCAAAAATGCCGCCGGCGTGGATTTGAACCGCAACTTTGACAATCACTGGAATTTTGAAGGTCTCAACGTGCCCAAAAGCTGGCTCAGGGGGGTTAAAGATCCCGGCAGCCAGATTTATAGTGGCCCCCGTCCGGCGTCTGAACCCGAAACCCAGGCGGTGCAAGCCATGTTCCATCGTTTGAAGCCCGCCGTGGCTGTAGATATGCATGCCCACGGTGAAATGATGCTGTGGCCACTGGGATACAGCTACGAGGATAATCCGCATACTCCTGTTTTCCAGGAACTGTATTCTCGCACCTTTAAGCGCATTGGTTTTAAAGGGGGCACCAGTGCTCAGATTCTCTATCCCACCACGGCGACCACCCGCGACTACGCTTACGAACAACACAAGGCCATTTCCATGACCCTTGAAGTAGGTACAAGTTTCCGTCCCAGCCATAGTCAGGTGGGTCGCATCTGGCAAGAGCTTCAGCCTCATTTGCTCACCCTGCTGGAAACGCCTCCTATTCGTTAGATTAACGAAACGTTAATTTGGCACTAAATCGTCACATATCACGGCCGTATTGGGATCTCTCAATACGGCTGTTTCTTTATTCTAAAAACACCATAAAATACACATAAAATAACGTATAAGTTAAAAAAATACCTGAAATTTTACGTGTAACCCCTTTTATTTCAAGTCGTGTTATGGCTATACTAAGATCATCAAATACAGCACGTCTGTATTCGCAAGGTTTCACCGGCCGAAAGGCCCATTTCTAAGGCGTTATACGCAGGGAAGGACTCAAAGAATGAGAAATAGCACAGACTCTTTATGGTACCTATTGCAAACTCACCGCAATGTACTGTAGACTATAAATTATACATATAAGACATATATTTAACCGATATATTCAAATATACAACAGTGAATTTAATTCACAGTGAATCACAACAACTTAACCAAAAACTTAACATGACCGGCGCGCAAAGCCCGGTCTTTTTTTATGTTGTGGTTTTGCTTATACCTTCCACGCACTCAGTTCTGACCAGAGCTGTTTCATCACGGGTCCCCAGTTTCCCGGTGCGGGCTGTCGCAATAACCGAAAGTTCTGAGGGTACCAGAAGCTGGTTTGCCCTTTCAGGCCCCAGCGCCAGTCACAGATATAAGGCAACAAAACGCGGGTAGGCACACCCAGTGCAGCGCCCAGGTGAGCAGATACCGTATCCACGCTCAAAAGCAGATCCATTTGTTTTAAAAGCGCTGCCGTATGGGCAAAGGTGGTCATATACGGGCTAAGATCCGTTATGAGCGCTTCGGATAATGACACCTCAGGCGCTGCATATTGCAAACTGAAAAAGTGAGCCCTGCCTGAGCCCTGCGAAAAATTCTCAATGAGCGGTGCAAAATTCTCCAAAGGCACGTTGCGACGTCTGGCCGTGGGCGCATCAGGATTGACCTGCCACACCAGCGCCACTTTAAAAGAGCGGTGCTGCAACTCCTCAGGCCCCACGGTGGACGCAGGATACAGATGCTGCCATGGCGGTGGCAGACACTCTGGTCGCGCTTCGCAAAGAAAGAGCAGCGCATACAAAGGCAACCATATATCAAAGGCCGCGCCTGAGGTGGCCACCTTCACGTTCTTATAGAGGGTAAAATCGTTGTGCTGCATCTGAGCAACGCCCTTCGGCAGCAGAAGAGAACTCAGCTCGGGATGCGGGCAAAAGCCCACTGCTTTGGCGCCGGTTTTTGTTTTTAAAAGGGGCAAAAAACGCAGCCACTGTAAACAGTCACCGAACCCTTCAATGGCGTGAACCAACACCCGGCGTCCCTTTAAGGCTTCCCCCTGCCAGCGGGGCAGAGTGTGCAACAACGAAGGCAGAGTGCGCTCTTTGCCCCCCAGGGCCTTGGCCAGAAATCCCCGGGTTCCTCTGGCATAGTCTCCCTGAATGAGCTCCATCAGCGCCCGGTTAAAGCGCAGCTGAGCCCGGTGAATTTCTGCCTTCCCGCCCGACACCGCAGCACACAGTTCCATGGCTGAGCCGTAGTGGTGTGCGGCAGATTCAAAATCTCTGAGGTCACGCTGTATATTGGCCAGATTCCCCCGATGCCTGAAATTCTGGGGTTCTGCTTCCACGGCCCGTGTGGCATGCACAAGGGCCTGAGAATAATTTTGTTGTAGTTTATGCACCACACACAAATACTGTTGCAGGGTGGCGTACTGAGGAACGGTTAAAGAAGGTTCTTCAAGGGCTTTTTCAAAGGCACCGATAGCCAACCCGTAGTCGCCCCGTTTACCGGCCTGCACACCTTGCTTAATCCAGTGGCTTAACAATATCTCTGTCTCTGAAGGCCTCAAAATCTGGCGTGGGGTTGGCTTCTGCAAGGAGTTTCCCCTCGTGCAAATGAGTCACCAGCCAGATGGGCAACACCGTACTGAGCGTGCCGGGCGCATTATAGGCTTCTTTGATTTTTATTTCAGCGGAATTCCAGAGCGGCAGCGTCACATTGCGGCTCCCCTGTTGCACCAGATAGGCCTCCATTTTTTCCACTTCGCTATCACAGCTTTTGAGCTGCACATGCTCGCCCAGCTGAATCAAAAAAGCACCGTGGGCCCGGCATTTTGCGGGACGATTTTCGTAAACGGAGCAGCTTTCGTCTACCAGGAAAGGGCATTGATTCTGAGACAAGCGGGGCAAAAGCACTTTGAGCTCCGCCAGTTGCTCAGGAGTGGGTGGGGTTTGCAAGGTATCGTGCAGGCGCCAGTATACGGCCTTGTGGGGATTATATAAAGCACACATGCGCTCAATGAGGGCTGTTCTTTGCTCAGCGGTGTAGAGGGTCATTAGATGCTGATGCAGCTGCACCCATTCCGCAGCGCTCACCGTGGGCATAGAGGTTCCCTTACAACAGGTATTGCAGCCGGTCACACAGGAAATATGCGGATAAAGCGCAAAAACATCCGCACTCACTTCGTTGAGCAATTGATACATGTCCTGCAGATTCTCCGTGGCCGCTGCAAAGGTTTTAAAATGCTGAATGCGATAAATGCGCTGCCGGGTCAAAGAGAGGCTCTCATAATGCTTTAAATGGGAATTGCTCATATTTTACCCTCGCTTTGTAGCTTTCTACGTGGCTATTTACTCATGGCGTAGCGCGCGAATGGGATCCATTTGCGAGGCACGCCAGGCGGGATACAGGCCAAAGAAAATGCCCACCAGTGACGACACCCCAAACGATAACACAATGGCGGTTAAAGATACCATGGTTTTCCAACCCACGGTCCAGCTCACCACGCCACTGAGACTAATCCCCACCACAATGCCAATCAACCCCCCGATTAAACTGATGAGCATGGACTCCAGTAAAAAAAACACCAGAATATCGTTGGGGGTGGCACCAATGGCCCGACGAATCCCGATCTGCCGGGTGCGTTCAGTGACGCTGGCCAGCATGATGTTCATAATGCCAATACCGCCCACCAGCAGGGATAATCCCGCAATGCACCCCATCACCAGATTAAACAGGCGCTGGGTTTGCTGGCTTTGCTCCAGGAGTTCCGTAGGCACTACTATTTCGTAGTCTTCCATGCCGTAATGACGACGCTTCAAAATGCTTTCAATGGCGGTACGGGCCGGAGCCAGAAACTCAGGGCCACTCACTTCAAGGGAAATTTCGTCAATCACGTGATAATCCGTCTGGTTATGGGGGCCGGACTCATAAGAAGACATCACAAACTTTTTCAGGGATGTGGTCAGGGGAATATAAATATCCTGCCGGGTGTTGCGGGCTTTGATTTGCACCCGCTCCTTGGTACGACGCGGGTCCTTTAAATAGCCCACCACCGTAAACCGCTGACCACCGAGGGTAATCTCTGCCCCCAGCGGCTCCTGTTCTAAAAAGAGTTTTTCCACCAGCGCGTAAGACAGCACGCACACCTTGCGATAGGCTTCCAGATCCTCAGCGGTCAAAAAGCGGCCCGCCGCCAGCCGTGCCTGGCTCACCTGCAAATAATCTGGCGTGGTGCCCACCAGCTGGGCTTCGGGGTTGTACTGTTGATAATACACCGGCTTGTCGAGCAGATTCTGGGGGGCCACCGCCGTTACGTAAGGAAGATTGTCCTGGAGATACACGGCGTCTTCATAGGACAGCCCTACGGAAGGTGTACGCTGCGCTTTCAGCTTTTCTTCTTCCTTTAACGGGTCTGCGTAAATGCGAATATTGTTGAGTCCAAAAGCAGCAATTTGCTCGATGGCCTCCTGTTCAGCCCCCTTGCCAATAGACAGCATGGCAATCACCGCCGCCACACCAAAAATGACGCCGAGCATGGTTAAGAGGGTACGCAAACGATGCTGATAAAGGCTTTTTAGCGCCGACCAGAGACTTTCCCACCAGAAATTCACAGGGACTCCTCCTTCGGCACACGCACCGTCTGGCCCTCACTGAGGCCCTCCAACACCGTCACCACCTCTACGTTGGTATTTCCAATGCGGATGGCCTGTTTTTCACCCGTGGCCAGAATCACATGATGCCCGCCCGCTTCTGAGCGATGCACAGCCTCACGATCCAATAAAAGTACGTTGGGCTGCTTTTCCAGTTTAAGCATCACGTCCACAGTGGTCCCCGGAGCAAAAGCCGTGTGTTCCTGCGGTAAAAACGTTACGTCAAAGACCTGACTCAACCCGGTGGTGTTTTGGCGACCGCTGCGCTGGTGAGCCAGCACGCCAATCCGGGTCAACGTGGCCGCAAATTTCTTTCCTTTTACGCTGGGAATTCTCACCTCCACCGGCATATCCAGGGTCAGATAGCGCAACAAAATTTCGTCAATTTCCCCGCGCAGACGTACCTTTTCGAGATCTGCCACGGAAATGAAGGGGTTGCCTTCAAACACTTCATCACCCACGCTCACCTGTTTTAAACCCTCACGGGTAAAACTTTTGGTCAGCACCACATTGCCCGCCTGGGGGGCCTTGAGCGTGGCGGCTTTGAGCTGGCGCTGGCGCTGCTCCACCTCAGCTCTGGCCGCATCCCGGGTCAGGCGCTTTTTTTTGCGTTCTAATGCCGCGCTTTTTTGCTTGCGCTGTTTTTCCTGTCTGGCCCAGTCCAGATTATCCTGCGCCTGACGCAGTTGAACACGAGCAATGCGAAGGGACAGGGGCGTGGCACCCTGTTTGGCCACGTTATAACGGGCTTCGGCCACTTCCAACGCTTCTTTTTTACGGGCCACGTCCAGACGGGCCTGCAAAACGTCCAGACGGGAACTCATGCCCCGCGCTTCCAATTTTTCTTTAAGGGCCAGATCGCCGGTGGCTCTCGCGTAGTCACTGCGAGTGAGAGTAAGCTGTAACTGGAGCTTTTTAAGTTCTTCAGCCGGCGTTCCGGCCTGTAGTTGCTTCAGGTTGAGCTGTGCTAAAGCCAGCGCATTTTGGGCCGTTTGCACCTGCGCATCCAGTCCCACCAGCGTGGCCTGCTGATTGCGATCATGCTCATTAAGCGCGGCATTGCTGCTTTGCAATTCCAACTTTTTTTCTTCCAGACGCTCTTCAATGTCCTGGGTTTCTAAACGGGCAATTTCTTCTCCAGCTTTGACCGCTTTCCCGTCGTCCACAATCATGGCCAACTTGGCATTAAACGGAGCTCCCAGATACACCTGCTTCTGAGATTCCACCTGAGCCACCAGCTGGACTTCCCTGAAAAAGTCACCGCGATAGGCTTTTGTTTCTGTAAAAGTGGCCGTGGCAGTATCGTCTACTGTTATTTTATGACTTAGCGCCGGGCCGTAGACGTACAGCAAAAGGCCAAATGCCAGCACCAGACCTCCCCACAGCATGCGGGGGCGCATCGAAAAACCCTTTAACCCCTTCATGGGTTCATAACTCCACCTCATCAGGCCGCAGGTGCACCTGTTCTCCAGCTTTTAATCCGCTGATAATTTCGGTGTGGGTCATATCGCTGATCCCCGTCACCACTTCCCGGCGTTCGGTCTGTTGAGCGGTTTGCACCACACAAAAGGTTTTGTTTTGCTCTCTCAAGAGGGCCTCAGTGGGCACACTGAGCACCTGGGCGCGTTTGCGGGTTTGCATATTGACCGAACAGGTCATACCGGGTCGCAAGACGTCCAGCACCTGATCTTCTCTGGCCTGTGCCGTATCGATTTCTATTTCACACTGTACCCCGCGCAGATTCAGGCGATCGTTATTTTCCTGGGGTCTGGCAATAGGTAACATGCGCGACACACGTCCCGTAAAGCGCTTTTCGGGGTAGGCGTCCAGGCGAATGTCTGCAGGTTGACCCACCGCAATGCGGGGCGCATCAATTTCGTGGAGCGTCAGCCGGATCAAAGGGCGCTTTAAATTGACAATTTTCACGATTTCCACCCCTTCTTTAAGGGAGTCTCCGGCCTTGATGGGCACCTGCTCTTCACCCAGATTCAGCTTGCCGTACACCACCGTTCCCGTGGCCCGGCTGGTGAGGGTGCTGGCGTCAATCATCTGTTGGTAATACTGTAGGCTTTTGCGGGCCCGTTCAATTTTAATGCGAGCCGCTTTTTTCTGGGCCACAGTCACCTGCTGCTTGAGCCCCTGTTCTTTTTGCAATAGCGATAGCTTCTGACGGGCGCGCGCCAACTGCTGTTTTTGACGGGAAATATCCACTGCCGGAGGGCCCGCGGTGGCAATCTTTTGCTCGGTGAGCAACTGGGCTTTTTCCTGGCGAGCCAGTTTGAGATCCAGCACACTCTGGTCCCGCTCCTGTTGAGATAGATATCCCAGCTTGAACAACCGCTCCCGTTCGCGGGTTTCCAGCTCCAACATTTTCATACGTTCTTCCAGAGAAGCCAGCCCTGCACGAATCCGGATCAGCTCCGCGGTGTCTCGTTCTGTGGTGAGCTGCTCCAAACGCAGGGACTGTTCCTCCACAGCCAGCTGCGCCTGTCGCAGATTGTGCTGTAAACCCTGTGCCTCCGTGTCCATCTCCCAGAGGGTCAACTCTTGCTCCACGCGAGCTTCCTGCAAGGCCAGACGCTGCGCATCCCGCTCCTGAGTCTGAGCAGAGCTTTCCAGACGCCCCAGTACGCCACCCTGTTTAACTTTCTCGCCTTCGGGCAGAAGCTTTACCAGCGGCGCATCAAAAGCAGCCCGCACGGAAAACTCTTCAATGGAACCCACGCGACCAGTTTCCTGTAAGTACAGCACCATATCGTGGGGCGCAACAGTGTAGAGACTTTCTTCATTCAGGGCGGTATTATTACAGGCCGTTAATCCCCCCGCTAGCAATATAAGAACCAGCGCGAAAACCATCTTCACAGTTCTTCTGAGCGTCATATTAGCGCTCCATATCTTCGGGCAGGGCAAACATTTCCTCCCCCGTCCACGTGCCCGTCAACACTGCACGTTCACCGTTACTGGCGGTCATATTTACGGTTTTTTTCACGTAAGTATTCCCCGTCTTTTGCCACACGTACGCGGTATCTTTTTCCGTACGCACATATTCTACCGGCAAACTCCACACGGACGGCAAACGCTCTGCTTCAATCACCACATCCAGCTGTGTATGGGGGCGTAAAGTTTCTGACACCGTTTTTTCGGCATCGCCAGCTGCGGGCACCAGTTCAATTTCCACATCAAAGTACTTCAGACCCACAGGGTTGGTTTCGTCTTTGTACTTGCCCAGTTTTTGAATTTTTTTGACCGTGCCTTTGAGTTCCTGTACGGGCACGCCCCGGGATTTTAACGTTACAGATTGACCCACTTTAACATTGGGAATGTCAAATTCATGAATACGGGTGTGAACTTCCAGATGATCCGTGCGGGCCACTTGAACAATAGGCAATCCGTTATACACTTCCATGCCAATATACGGTACGCGGTCTCCCCAGATGCGAGGATAAATCACCGTACCCGCAAAAGGCGCCTTCATACTGGCATTGTCCAGACGGTCTTCAATACTGCGTACCCGTCGGCCCAGCGAAGCTGCGCGACTTTTGGCAGACAGTTGCTGCGTACGCAACAGAGACTCTCTGGCCACCCCTTCTAAACGGGTAATCTTGTGCTCTAATTCGGCACCCCGGGTTTCTAAGCGGGCTTTTTCAATATCCGGCTGGCGGTAAGTGGTCGTTTGCTGCGCTTGCTTCAGGGCCGCCTGCTGAGCGAGGGTTTGTTGTTGCAGGAGAGTCTGACGGGTGCTGTCCACTTCCTGCCGTGACACATAACCCTGGGTTTGCAGGGCCTGCTTCTCACGCAAGGGCACGGCACTGGCTTGTAGACGGGCTTTTTGCTCTTCCACTTCTACCCGTTTGCGCTCGTCTTCTCGGGGGCCCTGACGCACTTTTGTTTCGTCAATGGATTTAAGCTCCGCGGCATGGGCTTTGGTTTTTTCCTTCTCCACAATACTGAGTTTTTCTAAGGGCAATCGCAGCTCTTTTTCACGCATATTGGCCTGAGAGGTTTCCATACTGCTCAGATAGCGACCCACCCGTTCCGTAAACTGACGGGTGCTAATGCGGGCAATTTCTTCACCCTTTTTGACGACCGTTCCTTCAGGCACCAGAAATTCCAGCGTGCCCCAGAGGCGTCGTGGCACCTGTAAAGTGGTTTTATCCACGGGCACAAGTTCTCCCTCGCTGTGGATGAGCTGTTGAAAACTCCCCTGTTGGAGAGTGACATGGTTAATATATGCCTGGGGTTCTGTAGTTGAACAGCTTACCCACTGCATGATTAAGCACCACCACAGCACGACTTTGCACGCTCTTATGGCAGAAACTCTCATGGCAAATACTGTTCCAGGGCAAAGGCTTTTAGCAATTGCCCTTCCTGATTTTTAAGGTTATTCACCGCCTGCACATAGGCCAGGGTCACGTTCACTTCTGCAAGACTGGCGTTTTCAAAATCCTGCTGAAATTGCAGCACCTGAAAATTGGTGGTGAGCCCCAGATTCAGTTTTTCGGTCTGGGCCTTGAGCTGTTCTTCTGCAAGGCTTTTGGCTTCACGGGTGGCCTCCACCTGCTGTCCCACCAGCTCCACATTGCGCACCGCCTGCCGAATTTGCCGACGAATTTGCTGGCGCAAGAACACCAGTTGTTGCTCCTGCTGCTGACGCTGAAGCACGCTTTCCCGGTGCAGGGCCACAAACTCATTGCCCACCACGGGCACTTCAAAGCGCAGGCCTGTGGACCAGAAATAGGTGCGAAAATTAAACAATTGTCCCAGCGCACTGCCGTAGTTTTGTTCCAGGCTTTCTAAGCCTGCGGCTCCCTGCCAGTTGAGCTGAGGCAACAAATTCTGCGCAGCAATGGCTTCGCGAGCTTTTAAGACTTCCAGCTGAGCCAGAGCAGATAAGTAGTCCGGGCGACGGGTCAGGGCCAGCGCATAGCTTTTTTCCACATCGGTGGCCTGAGGCTGATACAGCGGCTGGTCCGTGGGTTCAATCAGGCTCTGCCAGTCCAGCAGAGGATTGTCGTCAGGGTTGAGCAATTGCTTGAGCTGATCCAGATTGTTTTGTAAATTGCGCTGAGCATCCAGCAAACTGGCCTGACGACTGGCCAGCCGCGCCCGGGTTTGCAACACGTCAATTTTAGATAAGAACCCCGCTTTTTGCTTTTCGGTATTCATCTCAAATAAATTGTTCAAAATATCCAGCGACTGACGCAGTACCCGCAGCCGCTCCTGAAATTGCACCAGATTCCAGTAACCTTCCTGCACGTTGAAGGCCGTGTCCATGGCTTCCCTGCGCAGATCCAGCTGAGCGATATAGCGCAGCTGTTCCTGAGCCTGAATCAGCCGGAAACCGTTCAGGGCATTGCGTAACAAAGGTTGACTGATTTGCAAGCCCAGCTGTGGCGCAATGGCCGGATTAAAGTCCACCCGCGTGGAATTGCTGTACAGGATATTATTGTCCAGCGAAAAACGCAGGTTGCCCCCGGTGGCCACGTCCTGATCCAAAAACACATTGTACTGCTGACGGGTCTGGTTCAAGATCTCGGCCCCTTCAATAAAAGACGAAGACGCCGGGCTCAAATTCTGCCGCAGCAGAGCTTCTGCCCCGAAAGTCAGGCCGTAATCCGCACGGGTGCGCGCCAGACGCGCATCGCCCACCTGAGCCCCTAAACGCGCACGCTGGAGAAGCGGATGACGTTCTAAGGCCATATTGAGGCATTGTTTTAAGCTCAGAGCCACCTTGCGCTCCGTTTCCTGAGCGCCCGCTTCCGCTGGAGCACCGACTGCGGCGCTCCCGAGAATGAAAAGAGACAGCACCCGTACTCCAAAACCCGTTGTTCCCAAATGCTTCAGCCAACTCATGAGGGGAGGCCTTCCAGAGCACCTGTGGTGGTTTCCGGGGGCAGTTCTGGAATCACGGGCGTATTGGGTTCATCGGACTCCAGAACACCGTCTCTGAGGGTAATAATGCGCTGACAGCAGTGGGCAATATCCGGCTCGTGGGTAATAATCACCAGCGTGGTGCCCTGAGCATTGAGTTCTTGTAAAAGGCGCATAATGTCATAGCTCGTGCGGGTATCCAGAGCACCGGTGGGTTCATCTCCTAAAATCAGGGCCGGTTCATTGACCAGGGCCCGGGCAATACTCACCCGCTGCTGTTGTCCCCCGGACAGCTCCATGGGCTTATGATGCACCCGATCTCCCAGCCCCACACGGTCAAGGGCCTTTTGCGCACGGGTCTCGCGCTCAGTTTTGGGCATACGGGCATAAAACAGAGGCAAAGCCACGTTGTCTAAGGCACTCAAATCGGGTAGCAAATGAAAGGACTGAAATACAAAACCAATTTTGCGATTGCGCACCTGAGAAAGGGTGATTTCATCCGCCTGCTGAATTTCCAAATCGTCCAGGCGTAAACTACCCGAGGTGGGCGTATCCAGACAGCCCAGCAAAGTCATCAGGGTAGATTTTCCTGAACCTGAGGGCCCCATAATGGCTACCATTTCACCTGCGTCCACCTTCAAATTAATCCCTTTCAGGGCATACACTTCCTGATGGGCCATGCGGTAGGTTTTAACGAGATCACGGGTTTCAAGCATCGGCAGTCACTTTTGTACAGATTTAAGAAAGAGATTTCAACGGGAGCAATTACAGGTATCTTAGCATTTTTTGTATAATGCCTAGCACTTAACCCCATAAGGAACTTCTCATGGAAACATCTCACACCTATATCCTTCAGCCCGGTGAATGGAACGTGACGGGCAACTTTTACGACGCCCACGGATCTCGCTTTAAAATCACCGGCGATGTGGACATCACCCACAGCGAAGAACAATGGATCAACGACAGCCGCATGGTGCTTCATACCGCAGACGGCCCCCTGAAATTCGGCAATATTTACGAAATCGAGCCCGCGCTCAAAGGCCTGGAGAGCACCATCTGGGAAACCCAGCACAACGCCCTGGGACTGCTCATTGGCACCCTGCTCATTATGGAGGATTGTTTGATCATGTCCTATACCGCTGAAGGCGGTCACTATACGGGCTCTGAAACCCTTATTTATAACACCGACGATCTTTATCAGAGTTTTGGCGTCATGTGGCAAGGCGACCAGAAAATTTCCTCCTGGCGTGCGCGGGTGGAACGCAAATAGCCGTGGGCAGCAAAAAAAAGCAGCGTCGCGCAGCACAGCGCGAGGCCAGAGCAAGGCAGGAACAGTCACCTCGCTCACCAGAAACACCGCCCGCTTCCGAGGATGAATCTCCCCAAAAAGGTCCGCTGGCGTCTGCGGACCGCTTTTTTACCCTGGTGGGTTTCGGAATTCTCATTATGCTGGTGATTGTGATTGCCCCCTATTTTGCCCATAAACAAGATCGCGACTTTGAAGCCACCGCTAAACAAGCCGTGGCCGAACTGCAGTCGCAAAAAGAGCCCGATTTACTTTCTGAGGCCGCCCGGAAGCAGCTCAAAGATCTAAACGCCTACCCTGTCAAAGACGCTGAGCAGGTCTTTATCCAGGCCAACGCCAAACAGGCCAGTATTCGGGTGCGCTTTGACAATACGCCCGCTCAGGGCCTGCTCACGCTGGGTTTTTTGCTCAAGCAAGAACTGTCTTTAAGCAGCCGCTGGAACGCGGTGAGCTTTTGTCGCCCCGACCAGAAGGGAGCACAGGTGGCCAGAGACTACTTAAACGCGCTGCAAAACAAAGATTTTCAGACCGCTTACAATCTGAGTATGGCGGCGGTGTCTGATCTGGAGACGGGCATTACGCTGAAGGCTTTTCAAAGCTATGCCGAAGGCTTCCTGGCTCAAAACAAGACGGCGCTGAGTCAGCTGTCCACACCCCTGCCCCCACCAAAAGTAGATTCGCAAAACCAGCAACTCACCGCCCGTTGGTCAGCAGGAGCTATAGAACTGGAACTGCTGGAAAATCCCCTGCAATGCGCCTACGCCGTCAAATTTGCGCTACAATGACCTCAAACTTTTTGAGGATATTCCATGCACATTATTGAAGAACTAAAAGCCCGCGGCCTGATTTACCAGATGACCCACGAAGAAGAAACCAAGACCCTCCTGAGCGAAGACTCTATCACCTTCTATGTGGGCTTTGACCCCACCGCCAAAAGTCTACACGTGGGCTCCCTTGTGCCCATGATGGTCATGTCTCATTTACAAAAAGCGGGACACAATCCCATTGCCGTGGTGGGCGGAGCCACCGGCATGGTGGGAGATCCCAGCGGGCGCAGCACGGAACGTAACTTGCAAAACGATGCTCAAATTGAAGAGAACTTACGGGGCATTCAAACCCAGCTAGAGCGCTTTCTAGATTTTGAGGGAGACAACGCCGCAGAGGTGGTCAACAACGCCGACTGGACCGCCAATATTAGCTACATTGACTGGCTGCGCGACGTGGGCAAATACATGACCGTCAACTATATGATGGCCAAAGAATCCGTGCGCCGTCGCTTAGAAGACCGCGATCAGGGCATTTCCTACACCGAATTCAGCTATATGCTCCTTCAGGCTCACGACTTCTTGCACCTGTACACCACCAAAAACTGCAAATTACAGGGCGGCGGCAGCGACCAGTGGGGAAATATTACCGCCGGTACCGACCTGATTCATAAAGCAGCGGGCGGTCAGGCTCATGGTTTCACCTTCCCACTGGTGACCACCGCCAGCGGTGAAAAATTTGGCAAATCCGCGGGCAATGCCGTCTGGCTGGATCCCGAAATGACCACCCCCTACCAGTTCTACCAGTATTGGATTCAAGCAGAAGATCACGACGTGGACAAATACCTCAAACTGTTCACCTTCTTGCCCCTGGACACCATTGCAGACATTGTAGAAAATCACTTAGAAAAACCCGAAGCCCGTAACGGTCAGCGCCGTCTGGCAGAAGAAGTCACCCGCGTGGTACACGGCGAGGACGCCCTGAAAAAGGCCCAACTGGCCAGCGAAGTGCTCTTTGGCCGGGAAATCAAAGGCCTGTCCGATGCTGACCTGATGGGTATTTTCCCGGACGTTCCCTCCACCGAACTCAGCAAAGACCAGCTCGGCCACATCACCCTGCTGCAATTGCTAAGAGAAACCGGCATGGCCAAATCCAACGGCGAAGCTCGCCGCATGGTACAGGGCGGTGGCATTTATTTAAACAACAACAAATGCAGCGACGGCCAACAGGTCCTCGATGCCAGTACTCTGGCCTCAGAAACCACGATGGTACTGCGCAGCGGTAAAAAACGTTATCACCTGGCTAAATTCTTATGAGCCGAAAAAGCTAAAGAAACAAGACATGCCCAGAAGGGGTCTTGAAGGCCGCAGCGCGCAGGATGCGATAGCGCTGTGGCCGGAACGAAGTGAACGGAGGCCCATGGACGGGCCGCAGAGAACGCCCCCTGACGGGCATGTCTTGTTTCGCCCCCTGCCCGTTACTATCCCCCCAACCCCTCCAACATCAAGTCAAAATCCACCGCTTTTTCTGCATGTTCCCCGAAGATCACCGTGGCCTGACCCTGAAGCGATTCCCGAATCTCCATCGCCTCCACCTGCGTGTTAAAGCCCGTGGCCGTGGCCGTCGTCTTCAGCACAAAGCGTTGTTGCGCACCACTGGCCTGCGTAATGACCAGAGAACCCTGTCCCTGACCGACAACGCCCTGACCATTGAGCAAACGCACCTCTTCCACCTGAATGGAACCGCCTCCGCTGAGAGTGGTCATAGAACGGGTCACAACCCGCTGTTGATCACCAGTAAACTGTATCTGACGGGTAGCGGTTCGCACAAAACCCGATCCGTTTTCCGTTAAACGCAGCACCCTTTCGTTCCCCTGTTCAGCCCGCAAAACGTGGCGCTCAAATCCATCGTAATCCACCTGTAGCGCAAAAACGGGCACAGAGGTATCTGTATCCACAAAACCTGCGTGTACCGACACATCACGAGCCTGCAAACGGTACAGCTCTTCTCTGGGAACGGGCAACAACTGAGACAGTAATTGACCCAGTGGAACCTGACCTAACAACGCCGTGAGATTGACCTGCGTCACTGCTTCTACGGTACGAGTCACGGTCTCTACAGTATTCTCCACGGTATTCACAGTATTTTCGACGGTGTCTGTTACCGTTTCAGTGACGGTGTCTACCACGGGGCTATCAATCACGGGTTCAGTAATATGCTCTACAGTGGAAACTGATGTATCCACAATGTTTTCCACAACAGAACCCGAAGAATCCGAGGGACTGGAAGAAGGTGTGGGCGTGGCCGGTGGTGGTTGAACGATATTTTCGAGGGTGCCAGTGACGGTTTTAAGTAACTGTGTCTGGAAGGCACCCACATCACGTCGTTGTGCCAGACGGTCCGCATCGTAAAAGTTGGCGTCCACCTCGTGGTAATTGGCCAATGCCAACTGTAAAAGGGCGTGAGAAGTATTCATGTGCCCATTAGGATCTGTGAGCCCTTCAGGCGGAGCCGTGATGCCCTCCGGTGGAGCGGTAATTCCTTCGGGAGGGGCAGTAATTCCCTCAGGTGGAGCGGTAATCCCTTCCGGGGGGGCAGTGATGCCCTCAGGCGGAGCGGTGATGCCTTCAGGAGGAGCCGTTATCTTTGAAAGTTGACGCCGTTCTGTGGCACTCAATTTGGCCTGAAAATCAGGAGAAACCTTTGAAATATGAAGAGAGGTTTCTGGTGTAAAAGTGGATGGGGGAGTTTGACAAGATACAAAAAGATAAGAACTCAGACAACCCAACAACGCAAGTTTTCTGGCACGACAATATATTCCCATCTCTTTGGTCCCCGCTTTTTCCCCGTTTTCTCCTGACCTGGTGTGTTGTATGTTTTCAATCTAGCTTCTACTTTCTATCATGAACTTTTTTTGGGGCTGTTTCAACGTAAGGAAACATTAAACAAAGGTTAAGAAGAACGAAAAGCCTGATCACATCGGGGATACAGAATAAAAGGGGCCTCTAAACAACATGAAGTTTTATTAAGCTCTTAATATCTGGGAAAATGGGTTAATCAAATCTTAAAGGAAAGCGTATGAGACCTCAGTCATCCTCTGACAAGTCCCGACTGCGCGCCACCCGTTCCGGGTAAAGGGTTTTGAAATTCTGTAATTCTCCGGCACTGCTGTCCCCACCGGTGAGTTTGTGAAACAGGCGTACAGCCAGATTGCGCGAAGACAAATGACCGTCTCCATCTTCATCAAAGAGAACACCAATATGCTTTGTCATTTCTTGCACCGTGGTGCTGCCATCGTTATTCAAATCCGCTCGCTGAAACAATCCGTCACGGCCCCAGGGCCCATCATAGGTCAGGGTGCGTTCTTCATCAAACACCCGTTCCGGACGAGATTCGGTTTCCAGGGCAAAGGTTTCTTTCACCTTGCCCCAGGCGTTTTTGTCACTGTAGTCACGGCGATGCTTGATAGCGCCATCCCGGTTGAAGTCATAGCGGTAGAAAATATCGTTGACGATACGGTTGATAGACGTAGACATGGTGAATTCCTTTGACACTTGAGTATTCTTATAATGGGGTTATGGGAGCAAACCGAAAGGATCTGACGTGTTTGGCTCAAGCTTTAAATGGAGCTTAATCATTTTGTTTTGGAACATATAAATCTCAAAAAATCATGGACCCGGCATCAGATAAGCGATTATTGTTGTGGAGCAGAAAGCGCTATAATAAAAGAAAACAAAGAAAGCGAGAGACTCAAAATGAGAAGAGACTCACGTTCAATTCGCCACTCTGGCGTTTCTCCCTGGGGCAACGGCGCAGGCATGAGCCAGGAGGTGTTTGACACCCGCGTTCTGCCTCTGTTTGGTCTGGGATTACTTTTAGCGGGCGGCAGTGCCTTTATTGGTTTCGGTTTGCCTCCCATCATTTGCTTACTGGCCGTTGTGGTAGAAATCGCCCTGGTGTGGACCTCCGGTTCCTGGGCGCAAAATGAAAACCGCGGACTCAACGTCTTATTGTATGGTGTGGTGACCATCTGTGCTGGTTTGGCTGCCGTGCCCCTGCTGCGCTGGGCCAATATGATAAACCCCATGTTGATTATGCAGGCCTTTGCAGTAACGGGTATTACCTTTGGAGGTCTCATGGCATATAGCATGACCACCAAACGCAGTTTTGAAGGCATGGGCGGCTTCTTGATGGCCGCTATTATTGGCGTCATTGTAGCCAGTATTGTGAACATATTTATTGGTAGCACCATGCTATCCATGATTGTTTCCATGGTGGCTGTCCTGGTCTTTGCGGGCTTCGTACTCTACGATATGTCCGTTATCCGTGACCGCTTTGACGACAGTATGTATATCATGGCCGCCATTATGCTCTTTATTGATTTCATGGGACTGTTTCAAAACATCCTATATCTGATGGGCATTATGGGAAGCGATGACTAAAAGGTGACAAGTAACACCTGATTTTTGTCGGATTATCTGAAAAATAGCGAAAAAGGCGCAATCTTGCGTCTTTTTCTGTATATGTACTTTTGACCCTTGATCGTCCTCAGATATAATAAGGTGGCCCTGACTCAATTTAATTTCACAATTAGGAGACCTGAACCTTATGTTAAACATTGGGTATGGAAATATCGTTCCTCTCAATCGCATTATTGCCATCGTATCTTCGGATTCTGCCCCGATTAAACGGATGATCCACGAGGGTCAAAAAAACGGCAAGCTGGTAGATGCCACCTACGGACGTAAAACCCGCAGCGTGGTGATCACGGATTCAGGACACATCGTCCTCTCAGCCTTTACCGCTGATTCGCTGGCCAAGCGTGCCGACGGCTCTTACGGTGAAAACGGCAAACGCACGGAAGACAGTGCCGCTTAATGCTGAGTATTGGCTATGATTACCATGTGCCTCTTGAGGACATTATCGCCATTGTGGCCGTGGACTCAGCTCCCATCAAGCGTATGATTCAGCGCGCCCGGGAGATGGAGCAACTGGAAGACTGTACTCGCGGTAAAAAAAACCGTAGCGCAGTCATTACCTCTGGTGAACGCATTTACCTTTCGGCCTTTACAGCAGATTCATTGTCCAATCGCCTCTACAGCGCGTATCTTCTGACCAAGGTGGTCAATCCCCAGTCTCACTGGGTGAGCGATAACTATCACCAGCGCTTGCAAGATAGCATCGCCTGAACACACACCTCATTAAGAGACTCCCCATCAAGAGACTCATGGAATGAACCGCCAGAATATTTTGGCGGTTTTGTTCTTTTCAGCAGAAGTTATATGAATGGCTCAAAATGGGGGCAAACGTGCTGTATATCTTCTCCGTGAATCATCCATTGTACGCGCTCTGCCCCTGATTCTCGGTGTAAAAAGAACTCCAGTGCCCGGGTAGGGAACAACCAGTATTTGCCTTTCTCAAAACAAAATACGTCCCGGCGAGCGGCGGGCCAGGAACGAATCTCGGCAATCGCACGAGCAGTTTGTGAACCCGATGAAGAAGATTCTGAAGGGGATTCTACTCCCTCTGCGTGCCAGAGCGTCCAGCTATCTTTCTGAGGCAGCGCTTCGGGTGAAAAACTGTGCCACAGCAGGGGGAGTTGGGGAGGCAACACGGCCCCTTCTTTGGGAAAGCGATACAGTTCAGGAACGGTATTGCCCCAGATCAAATGCTCCACCTGTTTGAGACGCCGGGCCAGCGTATGGGCTTTGAGTGTGATCAGTGCTTGTAGGGTGGCATTAAGCACTCTGACATCTAACTCCAGCGACAGCCAGAAGGTGCCCAGTGCCGCCACCCCCTCAGGGTCGAGCGCCGCCAGCGCCTGATCAAAAGCTCGCCTGAGCATATCAAAGGCCGCTTCAAAGGAAAAATGCTGCTGCAAACTACGGGACAGGGCTTCGGTCTGTGCTGCAAAACGGGGCAACGGATCCAATAAAAGCGTTTGCAAGGCCATAATGTGGGCAGCGGGCAAATCCCTTTGGGCATAAAAACCCGCCAGAAATGCACGCGGTCGCCAGCTGTGCCAACCCTGAGAGGGATCAGAAGCCAGATGAACGGGGTTTAAACTCTCATAAAAGCAGTGTAATGCCTTTTGAAAAGCGTTATGCTCCAGATAGGCCAGCGCCATATTGCCCCAGGATTCCGCAAAAAGCAGGGGACGGTTATCCAGCTGTTGAAAGGCTTCAAAAAAGCGAATCATTTCTGTGGACTGGCCCGATTCAATCAACAAATACTGAATTTCTAGCAGGCAGGCCTGCTGAGGCACACCGGCCCAGTGGGGAGCGGGGAGCGGACCGTCAGCATTATGTTGTACGGTTTCGCTCAGCGCGTGGGTAAGAGCTTCTAAGCGCGTTTTCGGAGGAATCTCTTGCTGCACGGCGGGCGCAATGGCCCAGTGATAATCCAGATAGGGGCTCGGATGGCTTTTGCGCTCCATTTCCATCAGCTGCAAATAATAGGTCTGCTTTTGTGCCGACACCGCAGCTTCACGGCCCGTGTGAATCAGAGTTAATCCGGAAGGACGCATCACCCGCAGTGGAAAAACGCCCTCATCTTCTTCTCGTACCAGGCGTTCGTGCACCCGACCCACAAAGCGCAGCCGCTTTTTGCCTCCGGGATTGTACACCAGACGGGTTAAAGCATCCCAACTGACGGTCTGCTGCTGTGCGCCCTGATTTTCACGCCGAAAGACCACGCCGTCCAGCTCTTCTTGTGGGGACAAGGTTTCTAAAAAATGGGCCAGCGTTTTTGCAGTCCCCGGAGAAAGCCTTTCGTCACTGTCTAACCAGAGCACCCAATCTTGCTTTACCTGTGCCCAGGCGAGATTTCTGGCGTCAGCAAAATGGTCGTTCCAGTCCGTCCGAATCACGTGAGCCTGAGGTAAGCATTCCTGCACGTAGTCCACAGAACCGTCTGTAGAACCTGTGTCTACGATGACGTAGTCCAGGGTCGGCGATTGCAGATGCGACTCAAGGGATTCCAGACTGTCCAAAACAGCGGGTAAATCTGAACGGGCGTCGCGCATAAGCATACACACCGTTAACATTTATTGCTGGGCCTCCAGAATATCTAAAATCCGCTGAAAATCCGCCGGAACCGGAGCGCTAAAGTGTAGTGGTTCTCCACTGACGGGGTGAAAAAACTTGAGTTGCGCCGCGTGCAGCATGGGGCGATCCACTTTAAAAGGATGTTTGCGTTTGGAGCCGTAGACAGGGTCTCCCACCAGAGGATGCTGAATGGACTTGAGATGTACCCGAATCTGATGGGTGCGCCCGGTGTCCAGTTCCAGCCCCAACCAGCTATACCCTCTGTATTGCCCTTTGATTGTCCAGTGGGTGCGCGCAAAGCGTCCGTTGGCTACCACCGCCATTTGATGCCGCTTGACCGGATGTCGTCCGATCGGCGCTTCAATGGTGCCTGAGTCCTGACCGAAGTTTTGTTCTGCAATGGCTTCATAGTGGCGTTTCATGGTGCGCTCTTGTAGCTGAGATGACAAATGCTGATGGGCCTGATCGGTTTTGGCCACCGCAATCAGCCCGCTGGTGTCTTTGTCCAGACGGTGCACAATACCGGGACGTTCCACGCCACCAATACCCGACAGGAACGAACAGTGATGCAAAAGCGCATTGACCAGAGTCCCGCTGTAGTGGCCCGGCGCCGGATGCACCACCATGCCCACCGGCTTGTTGATCACCAGCAAATTCTCGTCTTCATAACAGACGTCCAGCGGAATGGCTTCGGGCAAAATACGCTCCGATTTTTGAATTTCAGGCTCTTGCCAACTGAGAGTATCCCCCGCTTTGAGTTTCTGTCCTGCTTTGCTCACAGGCTGTTCGTTAACACGCACCAGCCCCTGATTCAGCCATTTCCGAATCAGAGAACGGCTGTGCTCAGGATACTGCTGACACAACACCTGATCCACCCGGTTCTGGTGTTGGGACTCAGAAACTTCGAGACTATTCCACATAACCTTCAATGACAATGTCACCCCCGAGGTAACGGGCCTTGAGACGCTGCATGTCGCGCGCTTCAGAGACGATGGTGGCTCCCTTGCCATCAATGGCTGAACAGGCGTCTGCACCCCCTATAATTTTAGGAGCAATCAGAAAGGTCATTTTGTCCACAATACCCGCTTCCAGAGCAGCACCACGCAGGGTGCTTCCGCCCTCAATCAACACGCTGGTAATTCCCCGCTTGTTGAGTTGCACCATGAGCTTGGCCAGATCCACCCGGGGCTCGGCGCTTTCTTCATCAGGACAGTGAATAATTTCTGCACCCGCATGGCGCAGGGAGCGCAAATGGTCTTCGTGGGCCCCGTAAGAAATGGCAATCAGAACGGGAGCACGGGCATCGTCTAAATCAGAGCGTAAAAACACCTTGCTGCTGGTGGGCGTTCTGGCCTGACTGTCAATAATAATGCGCCAGGGATCACAACCTCTGAGGGCCTTACAATTCAGCTGGGGATCGTCTTGTAAAATACTGTTGACGCCCAGCATGACTGCGTCATAACGGGCTCGTAATTGTTGCACAAACTCTCTGGATTCAGGGCCCGTAATGCCCTGACTGTCTCCCATGGCCGTAGCCGTTTTACCGTCCATAGACATGGCCGTTAACACATTCACAAACGGACGACGGGTGCTCACGTCTTTGATGTAAATTTCGTTGATTTCTTCGGCTTCGGTTTGTAAAACCCCTGAAATCACCTCAATGCCCGCCTGTTCCAGGGCCTTTAAACTCTTGCCGCTGACGTTGGGGTTGGGTTCTTTCATAGCCACCACCACGGTAGCTAAACCCGCTTCAATGATGGCACTGACCACGCCCTTACCGTGGGCCGGCTCCAGATTTAAATAGAGGGTGGCCCCTCTGGCTTTTTCACCCGCAGCCTTCAGCGCGTGTAGCTCCGGCTCGCTATCCCGGCGATTGGACATAAAGCCTTCGCCTACAATGGTTTTATCGGCCGTAATTAAAGCCCCTCGAAAGGGATCCGGCGCAATTTGAATAAAACCGTTGCGGGCCAGTTTGAGCACCCGATGCATCATGCGTTCGTGAAATTCTTGAGGAGATTCTGACATTGTGAAGGTTTCCTTGCTGTGTGGCTACTTAATAGTGATAAAAACCGCGGCCGGTTTTTTTGCCGAGATGCCCGGCCTGCACCAGACGTTTGAGTAAGGGGCAGGGCGCGTATTTGGGATTACCAAAACCTTTTTCAAGGGTGGTCATGGCCGACAAACACACGTCTAAGCCCACGGCATCAGCCAAGGCCAGCGGTCCCATGGGGTGATTAAAGCCCAGCTTCATGCCCAGATCAATATCTTCCGGGGTTCCCACACCCTCCATCAGTGCATACATGGCTTCATTGAGGAGCACCATGCCCAGGCGGGTGGTAATAAAACCGGGGAAGTCATTGGCTGTTACCACGTCTTTGCCCAGTGCTTCACCAAAAGCTTTGACCTGATTATAGGTGTCATCTGAGGTTTCTAAGCCCCGAATGAGTTCCAGCAGCTTCATAATATGCACCGGCGAGAAAAAGTGCATGCCCACAAACTTATCGCCACGCCCGGTCACACTGGCCAGACTGGTAATGGGCAGCGAAGAAGTGTTACTGGCAAACAGAGTGTGCTCCGGACAAATACTGTCCAGTTGCGTATAGAGCTTTTGCTTGAGCTCCAGATTCTCAGGAGCGGCTTCAATCACCAGATCGGCTTTTGCCGCCAGCTGCAAATCCGTGGTAAAAGAAATACGCTCCTTAGCAGCTGCAGCTTCCTCTGTACTGAGCTTGCCCTTGTCCACCTGTTTACCCAGCAATTTTTCATAACGGGCCTGACTTTTTTCAATGGCTGCGTCTGAAACATCATAGACGGTAACGGGGGTTTTGGCCGTCACACTGGTGGCGTAGGCGATACCGCCGCCCATGAGGCCACCACCGGCAATAAATACGTGTTGAATTGACATGTGTTTTGTCCTTTTGAAAGAGGGTAAAAACTAGTTTAACACGGGTTCAGGCCGCAGATTTGAGCTGACGACGGTAAGTTTTTTGCACAGGTTTTCCGTGGTACCTCAGTCGCCGATAAAAATACCAGAGCGCCCCGTTCAAATACCAAAAAGCACCCTGTTGAACATAGTCCGCCTGTTTTTGCATGGCTTCCAATATGAGTTGCCTGAGGGTTTTGTTGAGGTAAACCGCTCGCGTCTTTTTACAGGCTTCCAGGTGCTGGAGCGCCGTTTTGTGGTGTTCATAAAGAACGTCGGGGGTGGCATGGGCAAAAGCCTGTAAATAAAGGCCTTCAGGTGTGGGCAGCATGAGGGAATCCCGTTGACCACTTGTGGTCAAGACCTCTTCATTTTCAAAACAGGAGGAAAAATCCCACCAGCTCTTGCCCATATAATGGTAAAACAGCCCGTAACAGGGCGCATCTTTGTGTTTCCAGGAGGCGATTTCCATGGCCTCTTCATCAATCAGGGCGTAGAATGCCATGCATTGGTAAGGCTCAAAGCCTTTTTGCAGGGCCCAGGTATCGGCCTCGGCGTGAGCTGCTGCCCAATCTGAATCGTCCCCTTTACGGGGAGCGCTCCGGGGCATAAGCAGTTCTTCGGCCCTGTTCAGGCGGTTGACAGCATAATAGGTGATGAAGCCAATGCCCAGAAAAAGAATCAGTACACCCACACATAGCCAGAATAAAAATGTTAACCACATTTTTTTATTATAACCCCATAAAAAAACCACCCCTTAAACGAGGTGGCGTTTGTGAGCTGTAAAACAGAGGCTTCGCATCCCAACGAAGCGCCTGTTTTCATATGATTCTCTGACTTGCTGATGATACTTTTAGTATACCTGCTGTGGTTGCGGGTTCCTATGTCCGGGATAACACACAAAGTGTGATCTACGTCAATAATCGTGTTTTTATATATCGATTTATATATCAATTAATAGCCACAGTCACCCCCGCCGTCGCCTCCACCATCGCCACAATGTCCTCCACCACCATAAAAGCCACTGCTATTTGCAACACTGACATCGTGAAGTGCAGAATAACCGTAAAAAGCGCCCCAACTCCCCAGGGTCGTCCCGTAACTGCCTGCGGATACATACTGTCTTGTGGATTTTTCCTCGCGCTCTACAGTCATGCCCACAGTAATTAAAGCAATGTTACCCGCTAAGGCCACTAAAATGAGCTGCCCCACATGGTGCTGGCCCTGAATCAGTGACATTTCGAGACGAATAGCAGCCAGAAGGTTAATCAGCACAAAACTTGTTCCCAGCCCCCACAAACGTATCGTGTTGTATCTATTGAGCACGATTGACAGCACAATCAAAGTCAAAGTCGCCAGCGCGTAAAAGGCTAAAAAATCGGGTGAATAAATAATGTTGAAGAGATGGAAGTCCTTGTTATATAAAATTTTGATAGGAAATTAAATATTTAAAAAATGTATAAATAAATAATAAATCATTCAATAATAAAAATCAAATCACTTTTTTAAGGGGGTTATCATTTCAAAAACAAATCTAAATTCAGGGGTTCTATGCTCCCCATCCAGATGGCGTGATCCGTATGGTCTTTGAGATTGTCTCCCGTTTCCGGATGGATAAACACCGTCAGCCCCTCACGGTGAAGGGCAAGCCAGGGAATGACCTCACCGAATAAATTCGGTTCAAAAGCGAGCTGGCAGCTCCACATGGGATGCGGTCCTACAGGCTTCTGATGTTTACGCCCCACACTAAGAGCAAATTGCTCTCCGGCCCGGTCACAGAGCGCACTGGCCTGTTCAAATGTGGTTTCATCAAAATAAACGTGAGCATGGTAGCCACTGATAATAGTCATAAATATCTCCTTTTAATAAACGAATAAACAGGCGTCAAAAAAGGCCACCCGTAGGTGGCCTTGTGAGCGAATTGAATTGATAATTTACACGACGACTGCGTTGTGTTATCTCCGAATAACTGATGATAATTCTATTATAAGGTGCCAGAAAAATCTTGCCTATGGGCGTGCTCACGGTCAAAGTGTGATCCTCGTCAATGCAAAAGTTGAATGCCATAGGCCATCAACAATCCCAGATAGTTACCCAGCGCATAGCCCAATACCCCCACGGCCAGGCCTGAGGCCACCAGTTGTGGTGCGTGAATCGCCCGGGCCACCACCCCCACAAAAGGCGGGCCAAAAACGGCGGCGGTAGAGGCCATTAAAAAATGGTCGGCGTCTAACTTGAAGAGGCGGGCAAGAAGGGCATGAAAGCCAATGCCCAGCGTCATCACCGCCGTGGCAAAGGCAAATAAATAGAGGTTGTTCAGCTCAAAACTGTCCAGACGAATCAGCGCGCCAATGGCCAGACAAAAAATAAGGATCAAGTACTCGCCGGTCACATAACTGTTTTTAATGCGGTTCACCGCAGGGATACAGGCCACCCCCAGCGCCAGCGCCGTCAGCAAGAGCATAATCACGGGCACTGACATACTGCCCGTCACCAGTAAAGCGCCACCAATACTCAGGGCAGCAATAGCAATACTCAGGCCCAGACTTTTGACAATTTCTTTTACAGATAGCGATTCATTGTGCTCGCTAGCAACTTTAGCAGTGTCTACCGCCACGGGATTGTCCGCAGGCAATAAAAAACGGGCCACGGGTTTGGCAACACTCACCAGCGCCATCAAATAGAGTCCTCCCAACACCGTATCCGCAGCAGTGCTCATTAAAAAAATCCGCTCCGGTACCGCCAGCGACAAACCAATGGAAGCCATATTGGGCGTACCCCCCGTATACGTTCCCACCAGCATGCCCGCCACCTGCCAGTATTCCGGAAATTGTTGTGCTCCTTCATAACCGTGCACCCAAAACACACTCACCAGGGTGGCACTCAAACTTACACCCACCGCGGCCAACAGAAAACACAGCAACATGCGTCCTGCCCCCTTGAAGGCCGTCCGGGGATTTTGCGAGAAAAGGAGCAGAGGAATAGACAGTGGAACAGCAGCTTCACTCAGGGTTTTAATTAGTGGTTGTTGGGCGGCAGGCAACACTTGTCCCAGCACAATCCCCAGGGCATAGGCCACCACCACGGGCCCCAGCACGTCAATGATTTTTAGATGCGGGCGCAGCTTGAGAATCAGGGCAGGGAGGCCCACAAAGAGCAGCGCACAAAGTACGTTCACCATTTAGTCATTCCAAAGGGCGTCCAGCTGCCGTGAGGTACTGTGCTGTTGCTGTTGCTGCTGAATCTGAGACTGCTGCCGCTGACGGGCCAGAAGCACCCAGTATTTAATCGTCAGCAATTGTAAAGCGTCTGCCCCGGGCAAATCCTGCAGGGTTTCCAAACGGGTAGCGGTAAAAAAAACGCCGGAAGGACCGTGAATTTCGGGATAACCGTAGTCCATAAAAAGTTGATTGAGCGGCGGGGTAAAGGTTTGAATGACTTTCCACACCCTGGGATTATGGTGCAGACTCTCTCTTTTTTTACGACTGGCAGGCAGTAACCACAGCGACTCGTCACTGAGTTCACGAATAATGCGACCCGTTTCTGTCCTGGCACATTGTTCAATTTCTCGCTGCATGCGTTTGACCTGATTTTTCTCCAGACGCGTAGACACATCGGGATGGGTTTTAAACACTTGCTCACCCGCCCGGGCAGCAAACTGAGGCAGCGCCTCCTGTAAGCCATCTAAAATATCACAAATGAGAGTAAAGAGTTCTTTTTCAAGAGGGGCTGGTGTTACTGACACGGGCAGCCTTCTTTTTTTCCTGGGTGTGTTTGAAAAACTCGTAGGCCATGGGCAATACAGAGATAAAAATAATGCCCAGCACCGCCAGTTCAAAGTTTTCTTTGATAATGGGAATCTGACCGAAGAAATAACCCGCCAGGGAACAAACGCCGACCCAGAGCAGAGCCCCTACCACATTGTACAAAAAGAAGGTTTTGTAAGACATTTTGCCAATGCCTGCCACAAAGGGAGCAAAAGTGCGGACAATGGGCACAAAACGGGCCAGAATAATGGTTTTACCGCCATACTTTTCATAAAAAGCGTTGGTTTTATCCAGATAGGCCTGCTTAAAAAACAGGCTTTTTTCTTTGCGAAACACCTTCGGGCCCATAATAAAACCCACCCAGTAATTGACTGCGTCACCCAGAATGGCGGCGCCACTGAGCAAGAGAAAAATAAAGCTCATATTCAAATCGCCAATGGCCGCAAAAGTTCCCGCTGCAAACAGCAGAGAATCTCCCGGCAGAAAGGGGGTGATCACCAGGCCCGTTTCGCAAAAAATAATCAAAAACAAGATGGCGTAGGTGATGGTGCCATAATCTCTGATCACGTTGGCCAGATGTTCATCCAGATGCAAGAAGAGATCGACAAATTGAGAAAGCAGTTCCATAAGCCTAGTTTAGCGCGTTTTTAGCGAACACGCAGGGTAAAGCGGCGATTTTCATCAATTTCAGGTGCGTCCAACCCCTCTCGCACGGTTTGAGAAAAAAGAATCTCTAATTCTCCGCTACGCAGCGCCTCAAAAACGAAGATACGATCAGGCGCATAGTTGGCGGGGGTGCGATTGGGAAAACGAGAGGCGGCACTTTTTTCCTCTATAAAAGTAAGGGGCGCGTCTTCAGGCAGGGGCGCAAACGTCCATTCATAAGCAGATCCCACACCGGGAGTGGGCAGGACGAGCTCCACCCTTTCGCCAACGGTGGTTTCAATGGTGGCCTGATCCGGTGTTAAAGGCTCTACAGCAATAACTCCAAAGTCAGGTGTGTTACAAGCACTCAGCACGGGCAAACCGAGCAGTCCGCACATCAGGACATATTTTAAATATTTCATCAGCGGCGATCCGGTCTCGGGAAGCTAAAACGATCCCGTGTGGTGCTCCAGTCTTCACCGCCCATACGACCCACGGCCTGAAGCAATGCGGGGTCCACCTTGCCATCGGTAAGTACCGATTCGTCCATATGAATGCGCTGAATTTCGCCCACAATCAGGTTACCGGCTCCTCCCCCGCTGCCGTAGCTGCGAATTTCTAAGAGCGTACACTCCAGATTCACCGGAGATTCTTTCACGAGATAGGCATTGACGGATTCTGCTTTCACCGCCGTCAGACCCACCTTTTCAAATTCGTTTTCGCCATACGCAAAGGCCGCTGAGGCATCGTTGACCTGCTTAGCAAGAGATTCTGTGACCGTGGCGATCACAAATTCCGGGTTTTTTTCGATATTTTTCAGGGTATCTTTTTTATCGCCCGTGCGTCCGGAAATCAGCGGCGAAAAAGCCAATAGCAGAGGGTCACAAGAAATAAAGTTATAAAATGAAAAGGGGGCCAGATTGGGGCCTACGTCAGGGTCTAGCGTAGAAGCCAGTGCAATCGGCCGGGGCTGAATAATTTCGGTGAGGCGCGCATAGGATTCACGCCAGTCCACGTCTTTGGTAATCAGGGTTTTCATGTTTTAATCCAACTCATTTGATATTCGTTTTCTTCTAAATTGGTGGCCCGCAAAGTGGGCAAAAGCGGCTTAAAGGTATCCACCATCAGCGCCATTTCACTGGTTTCCTTGCTGCCAATGGAGGCCTCATAGGTGCCCGGATGGGGGCCGTGAGGAAGTCCTGTGGGGTGAAGAGTCACAGAGCCGGGGCCAATGCCCTTGCGACTGGTGAAGTTGCCCTCAATATAGAAAATAAATTCGTCACAATCTACTGACGAATGGGGATAGGGGCAGGGAATGGCGTCCGGGTGAAAATCCACGATCCGGGGTACAAAAGAACAAATCACAAAGCCAGCTCCCGCAAATGTGGTGTGAATAGTGGGCGGCAAGTGAGTCAACCCTGTTTTGGGCTCAAAGCAGCGAATGGGGAAGGCATAGGGCCAGAGCTGTCCGTCCCAGCCGAGTACCTCAAGGGGAGAATGGCGGTAGCGCTGGCGCGTCAAATGGTGCTGTTTTTTCACCAGCACGTCCAGGGGCTGATCCACGTGCTGATCAGCAGACCAGCGGGGCTCTTTAAAATCACGGTGGCAATAGGGCGCATCCATTTTCAACTGTCCCATGGGAGAGCGAAACTGCTGTGGCACGTCAATCCAACTGTGCCCTTCCATGATGACCAGACGACAGGGAGAGTCCGGCTCCCAGCGGTGAGCCATGCCCCGGGGCAAATACACGTAGTCTTCCGCACTAAATTCCACGACACCAAAAGGCGTATGTACCTTGCCGCTGCCTTCAAACACGTACACCATTTCATCGCCATCCACATTGGCAAACAGGTGTTCATCTGCCACCTGTGTGGCCACAAACCAGATACTCATATCAGCGTTAGCCAACAGGCGTTCACGCCCCAGCACAGCGCCTTCACTGTGAGACAGCTTCTGGGTTTGAAAATGCCGACGCAAGGGGCGTCCCACCGCCTCGGTTTCAGAATACCCCGGATGCCACCCCAGTTCTTCCTGTTCGTCAATCCAGTGGGGAGCTTTTGGGTGATAAAGAATGGAGTAAAGGCCATCAAACCCCTGGCGGGTAAAACAATGTTCAAAAGCCAGCTCATCATTATGATAAAGCGTGGTGTGGGGTTTGGGGGGAACGGCGCCCTGTTGTAAACGGTGAATCATACTGTCTCCTCTTTGTGCGAATTATAACACCGCTACAACACCTCAAACCCGAAGCGCTGATACCAGTCTTTTACCCAGCCGGTGCTCACAGCCCGTAAGCCCACGGCTACAGCCCCTTCCATAAAGGCTTTTTCGCAGGCAGATCTGAGCAAATACCGACCCAATCCCTGTCCCTGATAAGCGGGTATAATGTCCACGTCCTGCAAGCGCATCCATTGGGTTTCAACTTTATGAAAGGGGATCATGCCAATGGAACCTACCCAATTTACCCCCTGAGCATCTGCATATCGGGCCAGATACCAGCGCCCCCGCAAACGGTTGTGTTTGGTGTGAATATCTTTGATCAACCCGCGCACCTGCTCCACATCCATGATGCCAAAAGGCACTTCAATGGCACAGCGTAAATCCAGCAAACGCTGCCAGTGGCCATGTGTTTGCACAGGAACCAATTCAAAGCGGCCCGACAGCGCAACAGTAGATGAAGGCTTGAAAACATCGGCCCGAAGCACCATATTCAGTTCTTCTTGCAAGTCTGCAGGCACCCAACTTTCACAGGCCTGAATCTGACGTTCTGAAAATTCCAGGTCCTGCCGGGTGATATTTACCGGAGGTTTCACAGGCCCTCAAACACGGAACCGATGATTTCCATCAAAAAAGAAAACACGTGTCCACTGGCTTCGGTGATCCCTTCTGCTCCCGCCGCCACGCCGGACGTGACGCCAGACACGGTACCAGAAAGTGCCTCTATATCTGAAGCGGCTAGCACCACGTCCAGAGCAATTTCTGGGGTTATATCCGTGATACGGTCAGCAATAACTCCACCTGATACCGCATGGGTTTGACGAGAACGGGCATAAAGCCCCCACAAAGCATCCAGTTCGTGGTGATCCAACCAGATACCGTGCCCCTGCCTACATTGATCCAAACGAACGCCCTTGTGGTTTTTGAAAGCCATGTTCTCACCGCATGCCGGACAGGGTATCCGGTTGCTTTTGCCACAGTGCTCGCAGGACACAGCATCTCTGGAAATCATCTCATGACAGAAATGACAGAGGGCGCTCCAGGTTTTCTGCCCCCCGTATTGAGACAACACCTGCTGAGCTATCACTTTTTGCTGACGTTCAAGCGGCACATAACGGGCAGGATCACACCAGATTCCCCCACAACGGTGGCAATGGTCAAGGGACATCTCTTTGCCCGGTCGCAAGACATGCATTGGGATCAAACATACGGGACAGTCCGCCATAATTCCTCCTCACCCACAGGATTAAAAATCTTCAATGGCTCTGGGCCGATCTTTGGAGAGCAAACTGTCTCGAAAAACGTAAACCAGTAAGCCATCGTCCGTCAGCTGATGCTCTGCCAGCTGCTTGAGCGCCATTTCATCCAGAGCCTGTTCTGCTCTGGCTATATCTAATCCCAGATGCTTCACCACGTCAAAAACCGTTAAACGTCCCGACTCACGAGACGCCAGAGCGAAAATTTCCGCATAAAGCGTCTGATTTGACAGAGCCTGCCGTGAAGAAACGAGACGTTGCCCGTCTTTGCGTTGACTCCATAGCAGATATGCTCCCGATGCCAACGGCAAAATCACCCCCACAAAAACAGCAATGGCTTCCACCATGGGGTCGGGATCAGATGTAGAAGTAAAAAAGCCCAGGGTCATAAACAACGCAATGCCTATTAAGAAACAACCCGTAAAGGTCTTCACATACTACCCTTTCTTTTAAACACACTTTTTCGCTATAATCAGCATAGCAAACCCAAAGGAAACCGCTCATGGAAATTTCAGGAACGTCTAACGCCTCACTGCTCGATGCCGTCATTGCCAGACAAAATAACGCCACAGAGCGAGAAATTAAAGTTTTACAGCGGGCCCAGGACGTACAACAACAGCAGGGCGAAGCCGCTGTCCAGCTCATTGAAGCCGCAGGCTTAGGTCAAACCGTCGACGTTAGAGCATAAAAAACCAAAAATCGCCCCCTCAGCAAGTTGAGGAAGGCGATATGTTCTGAAGGGGTCTTGAAGGCCGCAGCGCGCAGGATGCGTCAGCGCTGTGGCCGGAACGAAGTGAACGAAGGCCCACGGACGGGCCGAAGAGAACGCCCCCGCAAGGACATGTCCCCTTCCGCCCTTCAGAGCCCCCCCTTACGCAATCGTCACATCTTTACACAGGTACACATCCTGAATGGCGTGCAAAATTTTGACACCTTCGTCCATGTCCCGTTGAAACGCTTTGCGACCGGAAATAAGCCCCATACCGCCAGCACGTTTGTTAATCACGGCCGTTTTCACCGCCTCGGCCATGTCAGAAGCACCCGCAGAGGCACCGCCAGAATTGATCAGTCCCGCACGACCCATATAGCAATTGGCCACCTGATAACGCGTCAAATCAATGGGATGATCGCTGCTGAGTTCGCTATACACCTTATCGTGGGTTTTGGCGTAATTCAGAGCGGTAAAACCGCCGTTGTTTTCGGGCAGTTTTTGCTTAATAATATCTGCCTCAATGGTGACACCCAGATGATTGGCCTGGCCGGTTAAGTCTGCCGCCACGTGATAATCGGTACCGTCTTTTTTGAAAGCGCTGTTACGGGTATAGCACCAGAGAATGGTTACGAGTCCCAGTTCGTGCGCATATTTAAAGGCCTGGCTGATTTCTTGCAACTGACGGCGAGAGTCCTCAGAACCAAAGTAAATGGTGGCACCCACTGCCGCAGCCCCCATATTAAAGGCCTGCTCGACGTCCGCAAACAGCGTTTGATCATACATATTGGGATAGCTTAACAATTCGTTGTGATTCAGTTTCACCACATAAGGGATCTTATGGGCATACTTGCGGGCCGTTGCACCCAGAACGCCTAGCGTAGAAGCCACTGCACTACAACCGCCCTCAATGGCCAGCTTCACGATATTTTCAGGATCAAAATAAATGGGGTTGGGGGCAAAAGAGGCTCCGGCCGTGTGCTCAATTCCCTGATCCACGGGGAGAATTGAAATATAGCCGGTTCCTGCAAGGCGGCCACTGTCAAAAATCTGCTGCAAATTGCGCAATACGGGAATAGAACGGTCCGTTTGACTCATCACACGGTCCACAAAATCTGCACCGGGCAAATGAATCACGTCTTTGGAAATGGTTTTGCTGTTGTGCTCGAGATAATAGGATGCCTTGTCTCCAAGAACACGAGAAATCTGATCGATGGTACTCATACAAAGAACCTCTTTGAAATTGATGTCAGGAATTATAGCAAACCTGCTTCTGTGGGGTTTGGCCTTTCGTGTATAATAGAAGCCCGGTTGGGGGTATAGCTCAGCGGTAGAGCAGTCGACTCATAATCGATCGGTCACAGGTTCGATCCCTGTTACCCCCACCTCTTCTCGAAAGGAATCGTCATGTCTTCTCCCACCGTTCAACTCAATTTAAAACTTTCTGAGGCCCTTTTTGTGCTACTCAGCGCCAAGCTCAATCAGGAATTTCTGGAGTCTATCCAAATTGACACCCTGCACGTGGGGGAAAAAGAAATGGGAGCACTGATTCAAAAGTTAGAGCACAGTCTTGGGCCCGCTTATGCTGAACTCACTGATGAAGTGCTCGGAGAACTGATCAACAGCTTCCTCCCGGAAATTCCCATTCGTACCCATGCCAAGTCCGACTACAGCTTCCCCATGTACAGCATTGATGAAACCCTGCCTCAGGTAGAAACAGCGGTAGAAGAGAAACAGGTGCTCAGAATTGAGTACTATTCTATGGACCGTGAAGAGGTTAACGTGCGTGAAATAGAGCCTTATCTGGTAGAAAAGCGCTACAGTCACCACATTATTACCGCCTATTGTCGTTGGCGTGAAGACATTCGCCTGTTTAGAGTGGACCGCATTAAATCTTTGGAAGTCCTTCCTGAAACCTTTGATAAACCCGACGACTTTGCTGCAGAGCTTTATTCAGACGAAGAACACAGCTAAAAACCCCACAAAAAAAGAAGGCTATAAAAGCCTTCGTTGAATGGTAGCAAAAGTCTGTGACTATTTCCTATTTCGCGTTAATGGTGAGCCTGATGTTATTGGGGTAATCAAAGTCATCACGTTCAGAAATCAGCTGGATGGTTTCTGACTCAGAAGTACCGGTGTTAGGTCCTGATTGACGAGGGGCCTGGTCTGCACCATTCACGGGCTCCTGATTCACCTCCGTACCTGAATCCCACAGCATCACTTTAGCGGTCATATCACCGTTGATGGGTGTATCTCCGTTAAACAGTGGAATGCCTGTATCTGCCGGGGCATAAAATCCGTCGTTAGATTGTACGTACATGGTGGCAAAACTCAGGCGATCGCCGGGGCTTGCTTCAAAAGTAAAGATATATTTTTTGCCCGGGGTAGCGGGGCCGGGTTCACTGTCTCCCATGGGGGTATTAAACACCTGCGCACCGTTCAGGCTGGCAGCATTAGCAGGGTTGCCGTCTTCAGCAATTCCTTCAAGACCCTGACCACGATCTTTCATATTGGCGGTAAAAATGGGCATGCCGTCTCTGTGAATAACATAAATACCGGGGGATAGAGGTCCGGGAGCGTCTGCAGGGGCTTCTATAACCACTTCAAACATGGTGGGTTCGGCAGAAGGAGCTGAGTCGCCGGGGGCAGAGGGGGATATCTGGGTATTACAGGCGGCCAACAGGGCCAGTGTGCTCAAGGATGCTAATACTTTTTTCATAATGATGTCTCCAATTGTTTTCTACCTATCATCTTACAGCAAATCTCACAATTTGTAAACTCTTTTAAAAATAAATAGGCTCTATACTCTCTGTGCTTGTGAAAGTGTGGAGTTTGCTTTATAGTAGAATTATGTCCACACCTACCAAAACCTTCGGCAGCCACTTAAAATCCTTGCGCAAGTCTCAAAAAATGACGCAAGTAAAAGTGAGCCAAGAAGCTGGAATATCAAAGTCTTACATCTCCTTTCTGGAATCAGACATTCGTCATCCGTCACGGGAAGTGGTGCTCAAATTGAGCGCCATATTGGATTTGTCAGCTGAACAACAGGACCTGCTGTTAATGTCCGCAAACTACGCGCCGCTGTCAGACATTAACACACAAAAAATCACAAATAGTGAACAAAAAAAGGTTCCTGATTCTTTTGCGCACTTTGAAGCGTTTATGCAATTTGTGATTCGCTGTATTCGTACGGGCGATGAAGAACAAGCCCGTACGTTTATAGAACAGGGATTTCAACACTATAATCGTCCGGCGCAAATGCAAACCCTGTTGGCTCACCTGGAACTGTCACGGGGTAATTTCTCCCACGCTGTGCTCTCTCAGGAAACGGCCCTGAGACATGCTGAAATGGTAAAAGAAAGCGAATCTATAGACTATATGTTAAATCTGGGAGTCATGTATTTTCTCTGGGGAGACAATTATCTGTTTGAAAAAAGCCAAACCGCTGAAGCAGTAGCACAGTATGAAAAAGCCCTCGGCTACTTTGAGCAGGGACTTCAACTTGCTCCCCGGCACGTGTATTTACGGGACGAGGCGGCACGGGTTCATTTCAATCTGGCAGACCTATTGCCTGCCCAGGCTGAGACACACTGGCAAAAAGTCATTGAGCATTTTCGTGTGGTCCTGTCTCACCTGGATGCTGACAAGCTCAAAACCACTCACCGATTAGAATCGGCCGTTTTTCTAGGGCTGGCTTACTCCAAATGCGGCGACTATACCCGGGCTGAGCTTCTCTTAGACACCCTCAGAATTACCACAGATACCTGGTTGGTGTCCTATGTGCAGGCCTGTCACTGCTGCTTGAAGTACCGACAGCATTCTGAGGCAGCACTCCTTGAGTTGGCCCTGACCTATTTTGAGAGAGCCGCCCACAAGAGTCCTGAAGCGATAGCGCAAGCCATTGAAGATCAGCATAAAGACTTACACCCCCTTCAAAATCACCCTCGCTTTCAACGTATACTAAAAGAGGAGCAACAGTAAACAACATCCCGCTAAGCTAACGCTGTAGCAGGAGCTTTTGAAGAGGAGTACAACAAATTGCCGAACTTTACTCTCACGGGGTTGTTTACGAACCCCTTAACAACTCGCTCACAGCACAAGTCTGCGAGTCTGTTGGTACTTGCTAAAAACTTTCTCAGGATGTTTGCTGC
>CAYFGW010000012.1:0-32514 GCA_964342365.1 uncultured Candidatus Sericytochromatia bacterium
CTGACGGGCTTCGCCCAGGGCGCTCATTTGCCATACAACCACGCCGCCTCGTGCTGGCGCACAGGCTGCGGGTGCTCCAAGGTCATCATTACAGCAGCAAAAAGAGATTGGCTATAAATTGAGGTTTGGCCGGGGATAGAGATGGGCTGTGCTCTGTGTTTTGGCCCAGATAAGGGAAGGCATTCTGGGATCTGTCTACGGTCGGCGAGGTAGTACACATGGTGAGGTAAGCAGAAATTATAGCGGCAAAGACGCATTACAGCAGACCTCACAGATCGCTGTTTTAGCTACTGTCAATCGTCTGGCATCTGAATATCGTAGGAGATGCAAAACATCACCGGCGCCCCCTCGGCTTTGCCATAATTCACTGAAAACGGCGAGGTAAGCAGATATCATGGCAGCAAAGAGATTTCTGCCCCAGACCTCACGGCCGTTACATCGTCTCTGCTCTGAATTTTTGCTCAGACAAGGGAAATCACCTTGGGTTCTGACAGAGCCGGTAAGGTAGCTTGGCACTCTGAGATGATCACATTGACCTATAAAATTCACAGTGTAAGTATGTTAATGTCGTTTTACAAAGCGAAATTTTTCCGAAGTGTATAAAATGCTTGAAATAAAAAGAGTGCAATTAGATTACGCAAACCTCTTACAAGACGTGGCCAAAAAAACTTTCCTAGAAACTTTTTCTAAGCAAAACAATCTGAATGACATGGCTAATTATGTAGAGCAAAATTTCAGTATAGACAAATTAAAAAAGAGATACAGGATTCAGGCTCTATTTTCTATTTTGCTTTCACAAAGGATAGCTTGGCAGGGTACTTAAAGGTTAATTTTGACTCTGCACAAACAGAAGATCAACCGGATGCCATGGAAGTAGAAAGGATATATTTGCTGAAGAAATACCAGGGCAAAGGTATAGGACTCTCTTTGCTGGAAAAAGCGATTAGTTTAGCAAAACAACGAAAAAAGAAGTATGTTTGGTTAGGTGTTTGGGAAGAAAACCGACAAGCAATATCTTTTTATAAAAAGAACGGTTTTATTCCGTTTAGCAGCCATATTTTTACAATAGGCACAGATGAACAAACTGACATAATGATGAGACTACCATTGTCATATTAAAAACTTGCTCAACCTTTTCAGTTCACACAACCAGCAGATCGACCCGACGTCGCGGCTTTCACATTGTCTCCCTTCTGGATTTTGACCCAGACGAGGGAAATCATTCTGGGATCTATCACAGTCGGTAAGGTAGCTTCGCGTCCCGATTTTAGCTCGGCTTGGTTCAGGCTGGCAATTATGGCTAAATGCGACATGGTGACATTGTCTGTGTTCGCAGCTTTGGCCCAGAGAAGGGAAGCAATTTTGGGATCTGACAGAGCTAGTAAATTAGCTTCTCACTCTGGCTAGATTCATTTATACAGTGTATTATAATCAAATTCAGCATGGTAAGTAACACTTTCTGCGATTTTGTATTTTATTACTAATCGAAAATTACTCAATATTATGCCACTAAAATTGAAAATTAAGAGTTGTCAAATGAAAAGCTCAGCTAATCAGAAATATGAAGTATTATCAAAACTTGAGAAACAACAAGATTTGGTAGAAAAAGATGTTGAACAATTGGTGGAGCTACTTTCTGTCAAAGAGCTTCAGAGACGTATCTTTGAACTATTGAAGACATCAAATCAAAAGAGTATGTTTGTACTGCTTGGACTTTTGATGGAAAAAATACACTTTTCTAATTCTGATTATGACTTAGAAAAGGAAATTCTTGTTTATCTAGTGGAGAGTGTGGATGTATATCATCAATGCGAAAAAATATTTAGGCCAGTTGCCGAATTTTTAAGCATTATGGAAGTTTACGAGGATCTTCTTGGTTTTTATGAAGATGAAGCGAAGGCTGTAAAAAAATATACAAATTTCTACTATAAGCTTATCTTTGATATCAGAACGTCTGAAAAAAACCAATATGCTCATGATATTTTTCACATGTATTTATCAGGATTATTGAGGTGTGAAAAATTTGATAGGTTTTTTTCTGTGTTGAAGAATGATAATGATATTATCGAGGTTCAATATAGCCCAGAGTGGGGAAATATCTGCGAGGATTTCTCATTTCTCTATGAGGGAAATCAAGCTATTATACGCCGAGTTTTTTTAGAAGCAGAGTCCTTAAGTGATGAATACGCATCATTGTTATTTGAACTACTCATATTTATGAAGACGGAGAATGTTATTCCGCCTTTGTTAGAGTTTGTAGAAAAAAATCCTGAATTACACAGGGAAAATGTATCTGAATTGATGAATTCTCTTTGGGAAAACTCTTGGCGGATCGTACCTTTTTCTAAAGACATAGTTGAGTTTTTGAAAGATTCGTTAAAACATGATTGTATTGAGCGTTCTTATTTGGCCTCATTCTTTCTGTCCCTCGAAGGCGACAAATCATACCTCCCACTAATAAAAGATGTATACGAAAGAGACCTCGATAAAACAGAAAAACGCTGGCAACATTTATTTTCTAGACTCGAAAAAGAATAGAGTTAAAATTCTGACATTTCACACAACCAGCAGATCGACCCGACGTCGCCACGCTAGCGCGTGTGCTCGCAGGTCATCTGCGGCGTTGACGATTTCTCGTATATCTCCTGATTTCTGATATAGTTAACCCACCCGAAAGCATAAGAAACGGATGCCACCAGATGTCTCCACCCACCTTATACTGACCCTGAAAAAAGCCACATGGACGGAAGTCAGCAAAAACTGTAGATTTCTGAACAGACACAAGGAGCTGAGCGTATTTACAAGGACAATCACAGAGGTTTTATTAACGGTTACCCTGACAGGAATTATCATTGATGATCTGATCTTCTTCTGTGTCATAATGAGCACAGATTCTCTTGTGAAAGTCAAAATGTGAAAGCACTCTTTAATTGTCGCACCCTTACGGCCAACTTTTCTCCCCTGTGGGAAGAGAGCCCCTATCTGGTCCCCATCTGCAACAAACCTCTGTTTGAATACTGGCTGGATCTTTGCGTCTGGCTCAATATTAAAGAAGCGCTGGTGGTAGAATACGACGCGCTGAATCTGGCGGCCTATACCAATCGGCAGGAAGAATGGGGCCTTCAACTCACGGTGGTACCCGGTGACGCAGAAGAAGTGCTCACGGATCTGTTGCTGCGCTTTCAGCACTTTTTACAGGATGATTTGCTGTTTGTGGACGGCATGTCTTTCCCCATGTACGTCCGCAAGGAAATTCAGCCCCCGCGCCTGCGGCAGGACACCAACCTGATTTATACCGTAGAAACCGGACAATTTGGGTTTGAAAACACGGCCCTGATGTTTCCTGAGGCCACCCTGAAAAACCTGGTGGGGCCCATGGACGATAACGCCCGCTTTCAGCAGTGGACTCACGTCCAGCGCGAACAGCATCAGGATTTGCACTTTTCGCTGGAACGCCCCCGCACGGTGCTGGAATTGATGCAGGTGTCTCTGAAGGTTTTACACCAACACCCCCACTTCAATATGAAGGGGTTTGAAGTGGCCCCCGGCATTTTTGAGGGTCTGCACAATGAAATTGTGGCGCGCCCCCATATTAAAGGCCCGCTGATCACGGGCAACGGCTGTAGTATTAACGAAAAAGTCTCTCTGGAACGGGTGGTACTGGGCAATCAGGTGCGTTTAGAAGGTGAGAGTCACCTTCAACAATGTCTGGTGTACGGCCCCGTCTATCTGGGTGATGCCCAGCTTAAAAACACCGTTGTGTGGCAGGGTCAGTCCCTTAATCCCATGACCGGAGCCCTTACTCCACTCCCTTTGACTTACCGTTTAAAGACCTGCTTAGAAGATCCCGAGGCCAAACAGGCCCTGCGCCAGCGAGAACTGGAAGCCTTGAAAAAAATTACACGCTGGCGCAAGCCCCTCTATCTGGCTCTTAAATGGCACGTGCCCTTTGTGCTTAAAAAGTATTACATCAATGCCAGCGGCGAAATTTTAACGCTGCCGGAATATACCTTGCCGGAATCGCCCACGCCCTTACAGCGCCTCTTTTTTCATTACCGACTGGAACTCATGCCCCTGCTACTGGCGGTGGCAGAAGAGCGGCTCTTGCTGGTGGGCACCCGTCTACTCCCTGCAGCACAGGAGCAGTTGCGCTATATTCAAAAACTGCCTTTGTATGCCCCGGGCGTTTTTTCGCATACTCCACAGGCTAACCCCGAAAGCCTCACCCACTGGATGGAGGAACTGCATTTTTGTAGCCAGTTCGACGACGCCATGCACACCCAAATTCTGGCCCGTCACTTTCCCGGCCTGTTTTAAAGTGAGCTTCTGTAAGTGAGTTTCTGTCTCCGGACTTCCACGAAGCAGGCGTTTTATCCTGATTTTGAAGCCTTACAGCAGTTACCACTGCCCCCTCAGCCGCTGCTGGCCTTTCAGGAGTCCACCTCTCCGGCGCTGATTCTACACTTGCTCGCCTGCTGGATTCAGGGCAAAACCATACTTACCCTGGATCCCAAACTACCCGCGTCCACCGTTCGTGAATTGCTGCTGCAAGAAAGCATCACCCACTGCACTGTAGATACTTCTCCGGACTTTCTGGCGCGCCACGCCAACGACTCCCCTCCTTCCCCTCAGTCTCAGCGCCTCTCCGAAACCTTCTGGCAGGCTCAACATCACGATATGCCGATGACGCTGATTCGTACCTCTGGCAGCACGGGAGAACCCAAACTGGCCCAGCACAGCCGGGGCAATCATTACTGGAGTGCGCAGGGTTCCAGAAGTAACATTCCCCTGACAACTCAGGATCGTTGGCTTTTGTCCTTACCGCTTTATCATGTGGGAGGCCTGGCCATTTTAATGCGCTGTTGGCTCGCGGGTGCCACGGTTTTGATTCCCGCCACTTCTGATTTAAGTAGCGCCCTGAATACCTTTCAACCCACCCACCTTTCACTGGTGCCCACACAACTGCGCCGCTTACTCAGGGTGCCTGACCACCTGACAGCGCTCACGGATTGCAAAGCCATTCTGCTGGGCGGGGCTCCCGTCACCCACGCGCTAATCGATACCGTACGAGATATTCCGGTGCATACCTCTTATGGTTCTACAGAAATGAGTTCACAAATCACCACCACCCCGCCGGGCTATTTTAAAACGAAAGCATCTGGCGACTTAGAGGAGACACACCGGCCCACCGCCAGCGGACAATTGCTACCCCATCGAGAACTGCGACTGCATGAGGGAGAGATTCAGGTGCGGGGCAAAACCCTGTTTCAGGGGTATCGCCACCGGGGCATAGTAGAGTGTCCGCTGGATAAAGGCTGGTTTAGTACCCGGGATCAGGGAGAATGGCGAGACGGTCAACTATACATTACCGGTAGACGCGACAATCAGTTTATTTCTGGCGGGGAAAATATACAGCCCGAAGAAATTGAGCGGCATCTGTTACAGTTGCCCGGCGTCAGTGAGGCCATTGTGGTGCCCGTCCCGGATCCAGAATTTGGCATGCGGCCCGTAGCGTTTGTGGGATTTGAGTCCCTTGAGGCGTCAACATTTACCGCACGCTGCTTAAAATTACAGCTGCAATTGGAAAAACAGCTGCCGCGCTTCAAAATTCCGCGCACGTACCACCCATGGCCCACGCAAAACAGCCTGAAACCGGGTCGCAAAAAACTGCAAGCCACGGCGCTTATGCTAAGATAAATACAGTTTTCGATGCGGCGAGAAATGGGGCACACAGATCATATCGTGACGGACAATAGAGATAAAAAATACGAAGATATTCTACGCAACACCTTAATGAAACGCACGGGCAAAGCCTTTCAACGCAATATGGGCCAGGCGCCCGATCCCACACAGCAACAGCCTACCGAAAGTCATGAAGACCTCGCCAACCGCATTTTTGACAATATTTTGCAAAAACAAAAGCAAATGCGTGACACCCCCAAAGTCCAGGCCACGCCCGCAGAACCCACTCCACCGCCCTCTAGCACAGAGCGTACAGAACGGGTAGAACCTTCTCTCAGCGAAACTTACGGCAATATTCTCGACGATATCCTCTGGCCTGACGGAGACAGTGGCCCACAGGACGCCGGCCACCAGATACAGGACACCATTGCCGAAAACAGCCCTTACAAAAATTTACTGCGCCGCACCTTGGAACGGGATTCGGGCAGCCTTTTAGAGCCCACCATGGCCCAGACCGGCGACGCTTTGTCCCGGCAATACGCGGATCAGCTGGACGAAATTCTCAATATGTCCCCCACAGCGGAAGCCTTTCAGGATGAGGACACCTCCCTGACAAGCACCCTCTATCACCAGCGTCTGGATGACATTCTCTGGCCCAAAGACGAACGAGGAAAACCCATTCCCCCGGACGTGGACGAAAGTAAAGTACGCGCGGCGGTGGCTGACTTCTTAAATGCGCTGATTCAGCCCGAAATTTACAGTCTGATTACCGTCAAGCGGCAGGTTTTAGACGAAAACTTTGGCCACTTCTGGATCACCCAGACCCTGCAACAGCTTCAGCAGGAACTCAATGAAATTGAAACCCGCTTTACGGTATGGTTCTTTTTGAACCATTTGTCCTTCTTAAAGCCTCTAATCAACGGCGAATTTATGGAGCGGCACCGCATGGTGATTGAACACCTCATGCCGCAAAAAAAAGCCGATAAACAGTTCAAGCGCACCACCAAGGCCAACGAACAAAACCTGATCTTTGATCGCATGAGCAATAACAAATTTGAGGACGTGCGGCGCATTCTCAAAAATTATTACAAGGGCTTTAGCGAAGAAGACGCCTTCCACATTTTCAATTTTTTGCGCATGAAGCTGCCCGCTTTTTTAAGCAACCAGCAACCCCTGCTCATGGACGTACTCCGGGCCCAGAGCCCGGACGTGGGGGGCAACCCTTTCTTTTGCCAGTTCTTGCACTTCTGCTTTTTTTCTGAAGATTTTCAAAACGCCTTTGTGGAAATGCAGGAAGATGAGCAACTGCACAAGAAAAACTTTCAGCAGTTCTTAAAAACCCTCGCGGAGCAATTTGGCGATCCTGAAGATATGTTTTTACCCGTTCTGCTGAATGCCATAGACCTCTATCACGAAAAAGCCCGCTTTTTCGATAAGCAGCAGCGTCAAATTCTGGCTCAGGGCCTGGAGTTAATGCAGCAGCTGGTGTACTACATTCCCGACGCCAGCCTGGATAAAGAGTGCGTATCAGAAAACATTGTGGCCCTTTACGAAGAACGGACCCAGGCCCAGTACCACACCGAAGCCAAAACCCTGGAGCAGTTAGGCCAGGAAATCGGTGATTTGTCGCGGCAGGGGGGCCGCAATATGCATATTCGCATCAATCACTTAAACAAAATTTACGAACGCCACCAGCAGCAAATGAGCGAGCTGTATCATAAGCGGCGCGACACCCTTACCAAATGGACCGCCGAGCAAAGTCCCGGCGGCCAGAAACGCTCCCGCAAGCAGTTTGTGCAGCGCAAGATCAAAAGTGCTCAGCAGTTCCTGCGGCGCAATGCCGTCAAAAAACTGCCCACGCTCACCGTCCCCTACAAGGTGTATCCGGCCCCCTACATCGACGCGCAGCAAAAGGAAGCCAAAGATGGCTACACCTGGGACAATAGCTTTGAAGAAGAAATTGTGGATCTGGCTTTTGACAAGGCCCGTCTGGTGCTCAAGGCCATCAACGAGTCCAAGAGCACGGTACAGCTCAATTTAAAAATTCTTTTTAACGCAGAACCCCGCCAGTCAGAATTTTTGAAAATGATGGCCCAGCTCAGAGAACAGGTGACCTCTGCGGAACATCTGCATCATCACCCCGGCTTTTTGTACGTCAAAGAGACCCTTGACCCCTATTTCCAGGGCTTAAAACTGCCCGAACTCAGCGAGCCCGTGGGCATGAGTTATCGCCAGATGGCGGGGTATATTGTGGGTTATCTGGGCCACACCTCCCATTTGCGTCTGTTGCTCAATCAGCAGTACAAACAGGTGGTCTACGGTTTTCGCGAATTGTTTCAGCTGGCTCACGCTCTGAATTTATTTGCGTTGATTCAGGAACAGGGACAGCACAGCCATTTTTCAGTCCTGTACCAGCAAAGCCTGTTTAGCTCCTGGGATCTGATGGTGGATTACTGCCTTTTTGTGGGAGAGGGAAAGTACGACTTTATTGCCAACCCTCTAAGCCTGCAAGACTTTAGCTGGTCTCCGCCCATCACGGAATTTGGCCTGCAGTCTTTTGACATGACAGAACCTGAAGGCAGTGCAACGCCTTCCTTTGGTTTGCTCAGCATGGACGCCCCCACAGAAGCCCTTGTGCCCGTAGAAGAGGACACCGGGTTTTCCTTGCTTTCTCTTGAGGATCCCGACGATCCCACCTCTGTTACGCCCAACTCTCCGCCCAAAGAGATCGAAGACCCTTCCGCTTTCCAGTTTGGCCGTTCTCGCAGAGCACGGCGTCCCGGCGGTGGCGGATTAAATAGTAGTCGTCCTCCCTCAGAAGCCCCGTCTACAGAAGCCAAGCCTCCGTCAAATGCTACTCCCACGCCCCCGTCCCTTCCCGGCGGCAGACGCCGGCTGCCCGTTTCACCAGAAAAGTTCAATATGTATCAGCCGCCTCAACGGCCCGCCGCTCCCGTGGTACCCATTTCAGATCAGGATTTTGGCAGTATTCCTTTGCCCGGTCAGCTTCCCGCTCCGCCTGCTAAGCCGTCAACCCCGCCTGGCCCATCAACACCAACACCATCATCCCGGCCACCTGCCGCGGCGCCTCCTCGACGGGGAACGCAACCGCTGGAACTGTCTTCTACTCAGGATATTCAGCGACAAAGAAAGCCCCAGGGCACTGCACAAAACACGCCCGAAGACCGCAAGCGCTGGTTAGAAATTACTCCAGATCATGCAGAAAACCAGAAGTACAATCAGGTGCTGGACTCCATTCTGGATGATTTTGACGGCCCGGCTCCTCCCTCAGCGCCTTCTCCGGGGGCTCCGCCTCCACCGCCCCCTCCGGGTGACTCTGCTGAATCCAAAGCACAGGATATCCTGAATCGCAATCAGCTGAACCCTCAGGATCCCACCTCCTCAGAAACGATGTTGCCCAGCAACTTCCGCAAACGGCGCAAGCGGTTTTAGAAAGGCCTTATTATGGCAGATTACAAAAAGTCAGCAATTACCCGGGCCGTGGAGCGTAAAGCACACCTGAAAAAGAACATAGCGGAACTTGTAGAGCAAACCCAGGACGTAAGTAGTGCTTTCAACGTGGCGCTGTCTGCGCTAAAAAATAACAATCCCGAAGCCGCCGTACAAAAATTTGAGCAGGTGCTCGACCTGGATGACTCTCCAGAGATGCTGCAACAGGTCATGCCGAATCTGGGACAGGCCCTTTTACAAACCGGGCGCATCAACGAGGCCATTACCGCTTTTCGCAACGCCCTGAAAATGAATCAACCGGACGAAATCAAGGCTTTTGTTTATGCCAATCTGGGATATATTTACACCGGTTGCCAGTTACAGGGCTTTGCCATTCAGGAATACCGCCAGGCCACCAAGGAAAACCGCAAAGATGCCACCTCCTGGCTCACGCTGGGCATGCTTTATGAGAACTCGTATCGCTATCCTGAGGCCCGTAAGGTATTTAAAAAGGTTCTAAGCCTTGATGAAGACAATGAATATGCCAGCGAAAGTCTGGAACGTCTCGACAACGCCGTGCCGGTGACTCCCCGGGAAGAATCCGTGCGGCTGGTCAAACTTTTGCCTACCCTCGGCCTGATCGTGGCCATGTCTTATGATCAGACCTATGAAGGGTATTTTCCCATGGTGATTTACGTGTATCCTGAATCCCCCTTAAAGTCAGCGCTTAGCCCCGGCATGAAAATTTTAAACGTGTTTGAAACCCATTCAGAAGACGTGGAAGAAGACGACGAACGGGAAGTGCTTGAACTGCTGGAAACCCCGGCCAAAACCCGAATCAGTATGTTGGTGGGCGAAGAAGAAGTGAGTGCCACCGCCGTGGCTCCCATTCAGCGCAAAATGGAGCATATTGAACGGATTCAGGTGTACAAGAGTTGGCTACAAACCTTCGACAGTCGTCTCACCTGGCTCTGGAACCAACCCGAAGACGTGCGTGAAGAACTCGGCCCCGTGTGGGGACTGGAATTAGAGTCACTGCTCAAGGAGCTCAAACCTTTAGAAAACACCCACGTGTATGACTTTACCTATGCCATGGTCATCGAACATTTACAGGCGTTTTCCGTCACCGAACAGGATCCTGAAAGCGAAGAACGGGTTACCGTGGAAATGCAGTATCAAATCAATCTCGGACGCTTTTTTGGTCAGAAAGACTTGAGTCAGGTGACGATTTTGCCGGACCTCGTGCAACAGTTTCAGGAACTTAACTTTAACTACCTGTCTCACTTTCTGGCAGGCTATCTGGAGTAATGCGTTAAGAAAAGAAATGAATAAAACAGCGAGAGAGCATTTCATTATAAAATCTGCGTATGCTCTCTCTGGTCAGGTATGTTGATACTATTACTCCGTAAAGCTCTGCAACTCCCTGAGATTCCGGCCCTTTTTATCGCCGCCGAGCCCTTTAAGCTCTGAGACTGTCTCAATTTTAACAATCCCTACGTTTTGCGCGATCCACATTTTGGCATCTGCTTTAACAACTAACTCCGGAGCATTGGGGCCTGCGGTTGCCTTCTGGCTTACATCCGCAACCATACGTACAACCTGAGTGTTGTAATTTTTGCCTTCAACACTGATCTGTTCTCCGCCGGTAGAACTGGAAAACATGACAGAACCTTTCACTTTATCTCCCGCGTTTTCGTAGCGCTCTCTTTCAGGAAAAACCATATTTTCGAGGAAATTTGTTTTTGTCAACGCGAGTTCTTCTTCTCTATCTGGAAAAGACCCGCCAACTCCTTTGGAGATATCTTTAGTCACCTTCTTCACCGTAAGGTCTTCACCCTGAACATCTATAATTTCGAGCGTTATTTCCGAACTGTCTTCCAGAGGTTGATTTGTGGAGTCTGAGTCTTCACTAAGAGCGTCAGTGATGGTCTCTCCGGGCTTGAGAACACGAGCTGGTGGAGCCTGAGTTTTATAAACCCACTTCATGCCCTTTCTGAACTGAATATTAAATTGCTCCAGTAAAACAGCATCTTTGATAATAACCCCGCCAGCTTCCTCAGTGGATGTGGGCCCTGCTCCTATACGAGATATGTTTTCAACCAGGTCTCCTGCGGTTTCTTGAGCAGAACTGACCAGCGATTCAAAGAAGGATGGCTGGGTATTGGCAGGACGATAGGCGCGAGATTGCGTCACACCATTCTGTCCACAAGAGGCACAAAGTAAAGCAATAGAGCCTACAAAAAGTAGTTTTTTAGCATTCATAATTTTAGGGATACTCCTGATAATGATAATTGTATTATAAGAGACGCTAACGTTGCCTATTTGTTCCCTGATTCGCATATTTTTACGGTAACAATCAACGTTTTTCCATTAAGAACACGCATAAAAAGCATGATCGCACATCAACAACACCCTCAAAAACAAGTAAAAATAGGATTTTAACCTGATACCCCAGAGCTTACTTGCCCAACTGGCACACATCATCCAGATAAGTCGTTTTTCCTTCACTCAATCGGATATATTTCATAAAACTTGAAATAAAATAAAATCTATTCAGCATCAGTTTCTGCGCTTTGAGGAAGCGATGTAGAAAATTAAGACAACGGAAGCCCGCTGGCTCAACAGCAAGACGTTGGTTTTGCCTGTGTCAAAATATGACGACCCGTTCTGAGACCACTCTATTTGATCAGTAGTTGCCAAAAGTAGACGTTCAAAAAAAGGCCGACCGATGTCTAGTGTGTACAGGGAGCAGCTGAGCATACACCTTCAGACGGCCTGAAGAAGTGCGACACCTGAATCAGTTTTCTGGAATGGTTGCGTTTGTGGACAGCACGTTGAGATCTTGCTGCACTTCCATAAGCTAGTACACGTCAAAAGCTCAAAACAGCAAGGCCACAATTTAAAATAAAAACAAATTATTATCGCAAAACAATAATTTATGTTAGAATAATAAAAAATTATTGAGGTAATAGTTATGACAGTATTAGAAACAGATGTTCTTCAGGGAAAAAGAAAAACCATTCAGCGGGGGGCCTACTGGTTTGGAATCATAGGGCGGTTATCTTTACTTTACGGTATTGTGAGTTTTGTAGCGCTAATACTTTATGTCGGTATTATGGACTTCACTTTGCCTTCTCTGGGAGTGAGTAGCGCAGAAATTGGTGCGCCGCAGGTGACTGAAACAACCAGCTTTGGAGATCCAATTATGGCCATGATTTACGGCTGGCTTTTTTTGCTGGGCAGAGACGCTTTTGCAGCCATTGATTTACTGATTGCTGAAATGAACGATATTGTGTAATGCCTATTGTTTTACGGTTAGATGTAATGATGGCTTTGCGAAAAGTCAAAGGAAAAGATCTGGCAAAAGCAGTGGGCATTACAGAAGCCAATTTGAGCAAGCTCAAAACGGGTCAGGTCAAAGCTTTGAGATTATCCACGTTGGAAAAATTATGCGAAGAACTTGACTGTCAGCCCGGAGATATTTTGGAATATGTTAACGATAAAAAACAGCTCGATTGAAGGCTATTTATTTTGCTTATGCCGAGATGATCAAAGACGACTGGCCGTGCCGCTGAATAATCAGGATACCTGAATACGGCGCTAAGGCGTTGACCAGTTCTGAGACCACTCTATCTGGCCGGTAGTTACCACGGGCAGACGTTCAAAAAACGCCCGCTGCTGGGGGGAAGAAAGATGCAGCCAGTCAATACTTTTGATATTGGCTTCCACCACCACAAAAAAAGGCCGACCGGCGTCCAAATCTTCGTGAGTATAGTGAGCGTCGGGCTCCAGAGCCTGAGGGGGCGTGGGACAGTTGAGATTATGAGCAGGAGGGAGCACCTGAGCATATACCTTTAGGCTACCCGGCGAGGTGCGATACCACTCTTGCTCAGAGAGGCTGTTAAGATGATGTAAATGCACTTCGCTCTGCATGCGCACCTGAATCCGTTTCTTCGGATGCCAAAACAGCCAACTTAATAGCGGCGTCTCCTGCAATTGCCTGAACTTTGCCGAGCGACTGTCAGTGTGAAAGAAAAGGCGATAGAATTCCTTCTCGCTGCGCCGGAGGACCACCATGCGCTGCTGTGCTGTGGCGTTTATAGCATTGGCCACGACGGGTTGTTTCCAGGGATGGTTGCGTTTGTGCACAGCACGAATCAATTCGTTCCAGATATCGTCAAAAACTGCGTTGAGATCGTGCTGCACTTCCATAAAGAGCAGTGTAGCCTTTGATACACATCAAAAAAAACAACCCGATTAAGTTACAGCCAATCAGATGCCCGCTGTATTACTCAGAGCGGTTTTATGGTGATCAGTGGTCAGATGATCGGTAACTGCGTCATTTTGCGGACGAACCGGAGTCATGAGTTCGCCTACCTTTTGTCCGGTCATCCCGCCAATGATAGCTCCACCAATCAGGGCCGCAGCACCAATACCTTCCGCCACGCTATGGGGTAAAAATTTATTGGCCACGTTATATGCCAGGGGAGCACCAATACCGACGCCAGTGGCAATCCCTGCCAGGGTACCCACCACACCATTCATGGGCGAGGGCCCTTCGTTATCTGCCTGCAGGGTTTCCATGTGCTTACCGTCAATGGTCACCTGATTACTGGTTTCGTAGAACTCACTATTGTCTCCGTTTTCAGGAAAGAGCACCACGTAGCGGTGGGCGTCTCCCCGCTGCCCCACAATCAAACTGTCGTAACCGTCAGGGTTTTTACGCATGGTGACGTCAGCTTCAAAGGGAGTGACTTCGGGCTTGAGCACTTTGATTTTGGCATTTTCCGCCACTTTACCGTTGACCACCACCTGGTGTTGAGTTCCGGCAAAACGGGGCGCAGCAATAGACATATTAGACATAAGAAAACCTCTTTAAACTTTAAAACTTGAGTGGGGAAGCCAGTGCTACCCGATGCTTTTCTTATCGCGGCTACAAAAAAAAACTTACGCTGTTTGAAGTTAAGCGTAAGTTAAATATGTCTTATGGTGGTGAAACAGCTGAAATGGGATCAGAGTCGGGGCAAATCGGGAGCACCGGGATCCAGTTCTCTGGCCCAGGCCAGAAAATCGTTAGCCATGTCCAGAGCGCCTTCTTTGGCAGCGGTCACTGCAGAACGGTAATAATCCACCGCGTCACTCAGATCTGCTGAGGCCGGCAAATCGGGTAAGCTAAGTAAGGCTTCGGTGTTTTCCGTTTTACCGAGGCGTCGCACGCTTTGAATGGTGTTTTTTTCACTGGCCGCAGCGGGAACCTGAAAAGAAACCTCTACGGGATTTCCTTCTTGCTTGTTCACCTTCTGAGTCTGATCTATAGACGCCGTGCTCGGTTTGACTTCAGTGGGTTTGAGGTCGGGTTTGACCTCTGGAGATTTGGCAGGCACGGACGCAGCCTGCTTTGCCGCCTGCGCCTTTTTGTTGAGCGGTGGAGTATTGCGTATATTAGCGTTGTTATTAACGCCACCGATGTTGTTCATAATTCGTTTCCTGCATATTTTGTGTTTCACTTATGTTATACCCGACTCCGCTTTTTTTTATGCAAGTCAGGTATAAAAAACACGAAAAAGTCTGAAAATCTAGACCGCAGGCTTGATTTTTTGATCCGCTAAAAAAGCGTCCATGGCTTGCTGAAAGGTGTACTGAGGGTGCTCAGCACGAAAATCTTCAAAGCGACGAATAAAGTGCTTATAATCGACGCTCAGAGTAGCTTCTGTTTCAGGTAGTAGTGTAGCGTTCATTTCAGAATCCTTATAACGATCAAGTTATAGCAAATAACGATCGAGTATTAATTTTACTTTAAAAACATATTAACACACCGTGCAAAAAATAACGAGGATATTGCTCACAGTTTTAACGGCTTCTTTGTTTTTTATGCAATGTCCTTTTACTCTTTTGTCGGAATATGTTAAATTGATGTCTGCATAACCCTTATGCACACAACTTTCGCGGAGAGAGTCCGGGTGGTGAGGGAGCTGTCTTGAAAACAGTTGCCCCTTTTGGGGTTGCAGGTTCGAATCCTGTTCTCTCCGCTTCATATATATTCCTCATGGAGAGAGTCCGGGTGGTGAGGGAGCTGTCTTGAAAACAGTTGCCCCTTTCGGGGTTGCAGGTTCGAATCCTGTTCTCTCCGCTCTTTATGTCTTCCCCCTCACAACCTCTCATACCCCCTTCTATTAGCCTTTGCATGATTGTACGCAATGAAAGCAAACTTTTATCACGGTGTCTGACCTCCGTTCAATCACAGGTACAGCAAATGGTCATTGTAGACACCGGTTCCACAGACGATACCCCACAACTGGCCCGTAGCCACGGAGCCGAAGTCCATCACTTGCCCTGGCCCGAGGATTTTTCCGCCGCACGCAACGCAGCACTGAAAAAAGCCACCGGCAAATGGGTTCTGGTGCTAGATGCCGATGAAGTGCTTGTTCATGCAGAGGTGCTGCAAACCTTATGTAAACGCCCTGACACCCTGTATCAGATCAAAATCGTCAGTGAAACCGCACCTCATGAATCCGTAGAAAGCTACGCTATTCGCCTATTTCCCAACCATCCCACCCTGCGGTTTACGGGCATCATTCACGAACAGCTGAACACCCAACATGTGCCTTTTGAGATTCAGCGCGCAGAGGAGTTGCATATTCATCACACGGGATACCTTCCAGAACAGATGGTCTTAAAACAAAAGATTCAGCGGAATCTGCATTTGATTCATAAAAGTCTGAAAGTCAATCCCCGGAACGGCTTTCAGTGGTTTAATCTGGGAGTAACGCTGCATACTCAGGGACACCTGACAGATGCCAAAACGGCCCTGGAAAAAGGTCTGAAAGAAAGCCCTCCAGAGGCCACCTATCTTTCCGCTGCCTGCGCGCTATTGTTGAATATATATATACAGCAAGAGCAGTTAAAAAACGGTCTGCAGTTTGCCCATGAACACCTCTCTACCGCGAATCACCATCCCGATTACTGGCTCAATCTGGGCACTTTATACCTGCACAATGCGCAACCTGAACAAGCCATTTCTGCCTTTGAAAAAGCCCTGGCTCTGAAACATAACCCCGCTCATCTCAAGAGTCAGGCCACGCAAAATTGGCAACCCCTGGCAGGGCTGGGTATGGCTTATCGTCAGCTGGGTCAACACACCGCCGCTCTGAAGGCCTTTGAAGAAGCCTCAGGTCTTGCCCCGGACCACCCCTCTCTCTTATTAGAAGCCCTGGAACTGGTTCTGGAGCTATTTTTGGAACCGGCTTGCGCATTGACTCTGGAACGAGCCACCAGATATGTTGAAATCCTTGAACAACACCGATCTTACCTGACGTTAATCAAGCAGGCCCGTTATGTGAACGGCCTGATGAGATATTATGAACAGCGCTTAAAACAAAACCCCGTAGATGTTCCAGCGTTATTACAACTGGGCTGGCTTTTAAAAGAAATAGGGGCTTACCCTGAAGCGCTGCAATGTTTTGAGCAAGCCTGGGATGCAGGAGATCAGTCCCTGAAACTGTACAATGGCATGGGAGGATGTTTAACCCATATGAAACGCTATTCAGAAGCAGCACAAGTATTTGAGCTGGCGCGGGCTCTGAACCATGCTGGATAATCTTACACGACGCTGGGTGGCTCCCCCTCTCAACGCACTGGCTCGTGTTGTGCTCAAAACGGGCCTGAGCCCCAATCAAGTCACATTAATAGGGTTTGGCATCGGGTTAGGATGTATCCCCGCGTTGGCAATGCGCATGTATCCCCTGGCGGGAGCCTTGCTGGTTATTAATCGTATTTTGGACGGTCTTGACGGAGTAATGGCCCGTCAAAAAGGCAGTACGGCCTTTGGCGGGTATTTAGACATTGTCTGCGATATGCTCTTTTACGGGGGGTTTGTATTTGGCTTTGCCCTGGCCCAGCCCGAAAACGCCCTCTGGGCAGCGGGTCTTTTATTTGCTTTTTTGGGAACCAGCGCCAGTTTTTTAGCCTATAACGGTCTTAACAGTAACGAAAAAGATCCCGAGGGGCGCTCTTTTTTCTTTTTAGCAGGCCTGGCGGAGGGCACCGAAACCATTTTATGCTTTGGGGCCATGCTTTTTTTACCTCACCTGTTCGCCATTCTGGCCATTGTGTATAGCGTGATCTGTCATATGACCACCCTGAGCCGCCTGATTCTGGTCAAAAAACGCCTGCAAAAAACCACTTCACAAACCCACTCGCAAAAAAATTCATAAAAAATCAAGAAAATTATGGTTAGGTTAAGCAAGTTTTAAATTAAGGGGTACTATATTTAAACTAAGAATAACGTAAAGCGGAAATAGTTTAAGGTAATTTAAAGATGCAACAGGTTTTTGAGTTTTTTCAGCGCCGTCTCAGTGCTCCAGCTTCTCAGGCTCAGATGCCTCAACAATGCATGCTTAACTTCAACTTTGTAGACGACGCCCCCGACTTTGATCCCGTAGAAAACGTTATTCCTTTTCACAAAACCCACAAAGCCACTTCCCGCGCGCACACCGTGGGCCGTGCCGAAGCCTGTGTTTCTGCAAGTCAACTGTCTCGCACCCCCGCCGAAAGCAAAAACGAAAATCTGGTGTATTTACAAGAAGAACTGGTGCAAAAGCAAACCCAGCGTCAACGCACCCACACCCTCTTCCAGAATGCTGACCGCAGCCAGAAAGTGCGCGCCACCGCTTTACTGGACGCCAGCGAACTGATTAAGCACCGCAATAAAGCGGGCGCGTATCAAAAGAACGTGGCCCGTCCCGCCACCAATAAATTGTTCAATCGTAAAGTGGCCCAACAGCTCAATGAGCGCTCCAACCGTGAGGAACTGCTGGCCAAGGTTAAAAACGCCTGCGAAAAAGTGTCTAACGACGCTCTGATTAACGCTCCCCGTTTCCACGGCTACGTGGCCCCCGAACGTCACCGCATCCAAATTAAGATCGGTTAAACAAAAGTTTAAATTTTAACGCAAGTTTAGTTTAAGCCCTCTCTATAACAAAAGTATGAAACAAGAGGTCATCATGAAGAAAAACCGTCTCATCGCAGCCCTCGGCGCCTCCGCCTTCCTGGCACTGGCCGCCTGCCAAAGTCGCACCCAGGTTTTTCGTGCTCCTGCTCCAGCACAACGTCTGAACACCTTTAATACCGGCTCTGCTCAGGCACAGGTGGTAGAAATTCAGTGGCAAAATCAGGCGCAAATCGTAGAAGCCGCTACCGCAGGTCTGGATCTGTTCGGGGCCAATCCCGCCCGTCGCACTGCCCGGGCCCGTGTAGACGCCGAACAAGTGGAATTGCTCAAACGCATCGGCTTAACGGTACAGCCTACTATTGAAGCCAATATGGAAAGCAGCCGTCTGCCCTCAGGTTATATGACCTACGCAGACCTGACCCGTAAACTTCAGGCCCTGGAGCAAGCCTATCCACGTCTGGTGACCCTGGAAGATGTGGGCGATACCTATCTTAAAAAGACGGGCAAAGCCCCCAACAATGATATCTGGGCCATTAGCATTACCAACAAAAGAGCTCTGGGCAGCAAGCCTGCGCTCATGCTCGTCGCGGGCATGCATGCCAGAGAACTGGCTCCCGTGGAACTGGTGATGAAACTGGCCGAAGAGCTCACCGCCGGTTATGGTAAAGATCCTGAAATTACCAAATTAATGGATACCCGCGAAGTGGTGCTACTGCCCATGGTCAACGTGGACGGTCGTATCGAAGTGGAAAAAGGCGATAACTGGCAGCGTAAAAACCTCAATACCAGCCGGGGATCGGGTGTGGACTTAAACCGCAACTTTGACTCCCACTGGAATTATGAGGGTTTAAACCCGCCGTCAAGCTGGTTACGGGGACTCAAAAATCCCAATAGCCAGACCTACAGCGGTACCGCTCCGGCTTCCGAGCCTGAGACCCAGACCGTACAAAATATGTACCGTCGCAAGCCCAATATCACCATGGCCATGGATATTCACGCCTACGGCGAAATGTTCTTCTGGCCGCTGGGCTTTCAAAAAGCACCTATTCCCGAGGTGCCTCAGTATAGAAACGTATGGGAAAGCACTTTCAAAAAACTCGGTTATACCGGTGGGACCAGCTTAGAACTTCTGTATCCCACGTCAGGTACCACTGATGATTATGGCTATGAAAAGCACGGTGCATTTTCCATGGGACTGGAAGTGGGACATAGCTTCCGTCCATCCTACCGCGAGGTAGAACAAATGTGGAAAGAAACCCGATCCAGCTGGCTCGGATTGATCCACTTCTCAGGTGTTGTGAAAAAAGCAAAGTAAAAGTAGAGTAGATTCTCCCCCCCGATTAATTAGAGCGTAGAGAGCCAGGTTCCCCCTTTGAGGGGAACTTGGTGTTTTTATACTTATTTCAGGGAGCACGATAAGGCAGACGCAGGGTAAAGGTACTGCCCTGTCCCACTTCACTTTGCAGGCGAATACTGCCTTTGAGCTGCTTAAGTGTTTCAGATACAATAAACAATCCCAGACCGGTGCCCTTGGCGTTTTCTGATAACTTACTGCGGTAGAATCGCTTAAAAATACGCTTGTGTTCTCCCGCAGGAATGCCCACGCCCTGATCGGAAATCTCAATAAAAATGTCCTGGGCGCGCTGTTGTATTTGAATGTCTATACAGGGGGACTCGGGCGAATATTTGACAGCGTTATCTAATACGTTGAGCAAAATCAGGCGCAGGGCATAAGGGTTGCTGCGCGTCACCACTGCCGCTTCAGATATTGTGATGGTGCTTTGTACTTCTGGATAGCGTCGCTGAATAATGCCCGCACACTCCTGCACCAGCTCACGCAGATGCAGGGTTTCAAAGTCTGCTTCGCGCTGACGGTACTCCACCCGTGCAGACTCCAACACGTGAGTCACCAGCGTATCCAGATGGTCGAGATCTTTCAGCATGACCTGCAAAAAATTTTGGCGCTTTTCCGGGGGAAGGGTGTGGCGTTGCAGAGTTTCCACATAGAGCCGTAACGAGGTAATGGGCGTTTTTAATTCATGGGTGACGGCATCAATAAAGTTTTTTTGCAGCTGATTGAGCATAATCTGACGAGACATAAAAATCACAAAGAGGGTAATCCCCACAATAATCACCACAAACAAAAAACTGCCCACGCCCAGAATCACCCACTGTTGCCACACTTCCCCCGTGGGAATATGTTCTTTTAGCTTGAGGGAATTGTAAATGAGCACAATATTCCAGAGGGTGGTGAGGGCCAGGGTAAACACAATGAGCAACGAACCCAGGGTAATGGTGAGAGGAAGGGCCTTATTGCCTTTCATAAACGGCCTGAAAGACGTAAAGCAGTACAGCGGGGACTGCGCCAGTGAAGTTGGTCAAAAAAGGTCTGGGCGCTGCGCCAGGTATTCCACTGAAAAGCGGTCAGGCTATCCAGATGCGCCCTGGGATAGCGTTTGATCAGTTGGCAATCAGGGGTGTACACCAGGTAATCTGTGGCGTTGCGCTGAATCACCAACTGCGTGGTCAGACGATTTAAATAAAGAAAAAAAGCCAGTATCAGAGCCAGTATCAGCAGGCCTAAAATTTGCAGCAAACGGATTTTCACCGCAGCAATCGCGTCCACAGACTGCTTATGCCGCCGGGCTCAGGTTTTTGCTCAGCTTTTGCGACCAGTTGACGGCTTCCAGATAACTCTCTCTGAACTGCTCCGTATTGAGAGGGCCGCAACACACTTGTTCCCAGTCCCCTGCTTCGTAAGCAATAACAGCGGACAAAATATCTCCCAGAACCCCGTCCTGAATCACCAGCGCGGATTTGACTTCCTGCGTTAAAGGAATTTGTTTAAAAATATCTTCTAAGGACATATCCAACAAGGCATCCAGCACTGAAAATAATCCTACGGTAAAGGCGGTTTTGGGTTTCTCGACCCGCAGTTGCAGGGCCAGTAGTTCACTCATGCGGGCCCGGATCATGGCCGCACGAATCAGTTCCACGGGCTTGTGCTCGGTTTCGGAGAGTAAGAGCAAACTGATCCAGTTGCGGATATGGTCAAGGCCCAGCAAAGATAAAGCCTGATGAATCGAGGAAATATCTGAACGAGTGCCATAATAAGCGGAGTTGATTAAACGCAGCAGTTTATAACTCAGGCCCACATCATAGGAAATCAATTCTTCGATTTCCTGAAAGTGCACGTCTTCTTGCTCCAGTTTTTCCAGCAGTTGTAAAATAATCATGCGCGAAGCGGACAGGCGACGGTGCTGCATGACCACGGGCTTGCTCAAAAAATAACCCTGAAAATAATCAAAGCCCAGCGACTGACACAAGGACAATTCTTCCTGGGTTTCAATTTTTTCCGCAAGAATTTCTAAGCCCCGCTGCTTGTAATAGGCTACCTGAGCGGGTAGGGTCTCGCGGTTCACATGCATAAAATCCACTTTGATCAGATCCACAATATCTAGCAAAGGCTCCACGGCCTGATGATCCACCACATCATCTAAGGCCAGTACATAGCCCTGCGCAGAGAGCCCGCGAATGGCATCAACCATTTCCGGGTGAATCAGAGTGTCTTCCAGAATTTCTAAGACCAGGCGATCGTGGTGTCCGGGCAAAGGGTAATCCCCCATCAAAAAAGGTGTGGTGAGATTCACGAAAGCCAATTTGTCTTCCACAAGATTATCTAACCCGAAGGCCAGAAAGGTATTGGAAAGTACGGAAGCCGTGGCCTGATCCCCGTCAAAAAACTCGGCACGGGTGGTCTGGCCACTACGATACAGTAATTCGTAAGCCACGACTTCCAGATTTTTATCAAAAATAGGCTGTCGCCCAATAAACAGGTCATCCATATGACCCTATTATACTCGATTTACTTCAAGATACGACCATCGGCGATATCGTCGGCCAGGTCGGCAGCGGCGTGGGCTGCATCCTGGGCCGCATCACCAATTTTATCTGCGGCTTTTTGTAATCCACTGCGTTCGGTAAAGTGGTCGCGATGAAAGCGCTTAACGTTTTTCTCGATATCTCTGGCAATGCGACCGTCTTTAAGATCGTCCACAAACTCTTCCACATTATCAGTGACGTTGTCGATGGCCTCATTCATGGTGTTCACGAGTTTACCAAAAGCCTTTTTTTCGGGAGGGTTGCTGTACTTCTCTTTGACCGCCTCAGCAGCTTCGCCCGCTTTTTCACCAATAAAGGATACGGCCTCCACCGCAGCCCCCGCTGCCCAGCCCCCTGCAGCCATTGCTACTTTTTCAGTGGTAGACAATTCATTCACCGCGGCTTTGACGTCGCTTAGCTGTGTGTTATCTCCATCGGCGTCGTACACCTTGTCTGTGGCAGCCTCTCCGAGTGTCTTAACCACATTTCCCATCTTTTTAAGAGACTCCATCGGGTTAATGGGTTTTTGAGCGGGAGTGGGTTGCACCGGACGATTGTTATTTACAGACATAAAAATTCCTGACTTACGTAACTTATACGTATTTGAGATATTGTGTTATCGGAGAAGGTAGCTCAGATCATGCGTAAAAGCCTTCATCTGCCCATTAAAAAGCGGCTCTCCAGATCAAGATTCACCAGTGCTTTTAAAAAAGCGCCCTGTGCGGGATCGGTCCATTCAGCGGCTTTGGCATTCGAAAGCAACCACAGGGCTTCATCATAGTACATCCACTGTTTGGCCAGTGGCCAGCACTCTTTCTCTGCGGGCGTCAGAGTAATATGTTGTCCGTAACCCCGTAAAAAAGCCTGCCATTGTGCCTGACTCCAGAGGTCGTTTTGCGGCGGAGATTCGTTATGAAAGAGAAGACAAGCCAGAGCCAGATCCAGAAGTCGCGGTAAATTGCCGCTGCTGTCGGGATCAATCAAAACCACCGGCTCCGTAAACACCAGATTATTGGCCTTGTAATCCCAGCTGGCGGTTACCTCAGGCAATTCCAACGACAGCAGTTGAGTATACACCTCTGGAATGGTGTTAATGAAGTCATGGAGTTGGGCTGCGGTTTCCGCAGAAATATATTGCTTGCTCAGCATGGCGTTGACCGTATCGCGATCTGTGTCCAGCAGGTCTGCCGGCGGCTCCATCACGTAGGAGCCAAAATCAGCGGGAGGCAGATTATGAATCTGACCCAGTAACTCTCCGGCCGCTTCGCACTGTTCCAGACTCCCGGTATAGGGCTTGCCTTCTATAAAAGGGTACATCACCCAGATGTGTTGCTCGTGTTCCCACAGGTGTAGCGCGTGGACGCTTTGCTTGAGCGGCCGCAACCAGTCCTGTAAGGCAGCGGCTCTGGCCAGAGGAGCCCGCGTACGCTTGAGCACCACTTTCTCTCCCTGATAAATACCCTTAAAAACAGGGGCAAAAGCATAGATAGAAACAGGATTTTGAATACCGGTTAAACTGCGTAAATCTTCAGAGAGGGTATAGGTCACAAAGAAAAAGCGGAGGAAATGATCTCCTGCAAACCTTCTTCTATTTTTTCTTTGGGCACATCCTGGCGCACACAGTAGCGTAAATGATCAGATACATAAGCTTCGCCGAACTTTTTAGTGGCGTTATTGACCGCTTTAACCAGTCGAAGGACTTCTACACAGTCCTGTTCTTCATAATCCGTGGCCAGAATTTTTTTGATGGCACCGATTTGACCCTGAATGCGATTCAGGCGGTGAATCAATTTAATCTGAGGATCTTTTGGCATAATTAAGCCTGCTTTCGGAGGTTGAGTTGATAGAACATATCATATCCCATAAAGCAGGCTCAATTAAAGTCAGTGAATCAAATCAACGTGTGACCTTTTATTACGGTGGATTACACATTTGCATTCAGAAAAAGAGATATACCCATAACCCTATAAATTCGTTAGGCAGATTTAGTGGAACAGATATTTATTCCCAGCAGCTTTGTGTGGTAATACCGGTTCCAGCAATGGCCAGACCAGCAGAGACCAGTGAGCGGAAGACAAAACCGTCCCCATAGAAGTGGATACAGAACAGCTTATTCATTGACACGAATCAAAGCGCAAATATACCATAAGGGGTATTATTTATGTAAAAGAAAAAATGAGGATTTCCTTTTATGCGAATCAAACCCTTTTATGATGAGACCACATACACCTTAACTTACGTGGTTTATGACGAAACCAGTAAAGACGCGGTGCTTATTGATCCGGTGTTGAACTACGATCCGGGAGCTTCTCAGATTTCTCTGGAAAGCTACAAAATCGTAAGTGAATTTCTGAAGTCTAACCATTTAAATCTGCATTATGTGCTTGAAACCCATGCCCACGCGGATCATTTGAGTAGTTCTCAATACTTCAAAGGAGACTATCCAGAAGCTAAGGTGGCTATCGGGGAAAATATTACCCAGGTACAACAGGTATTTAAACAATTGTTTAACTGGGAGGACTTAAAAACCGACGGTTCACAATTTGATGTTTTGCTCAAAGATAGAGAGGTAATTCAGGCTGGAACGCTTAAAATCAAGGTGATAAACACGCCTGGTCATACTCCCGCATGTGTTTCTTACTGGATTAAAAACGCTGTATTTACAGGAGACGCCTTGTTTATTGAAGATTATGGTACCGGACGTTGTGATTTTCCGGGTGGGAGTGTGAATGATTCTTATACTTCTATTCATAATACGTTGTACAACCTGCCGGAAAATACACGTGTCTTTGTAGGTCACGATTATCAGCCGGGGGGACGAGCAATGCGTTACGAAACCACTATTGGCACCTCTAAATTAGAAAATAAATACCTTCAAGATAATACCACCCGTGCAGAATTTGCGAAATTCCGTACGGAGCGCGACCGGGGACTGGCAGCTCCCCGACTTCTTCTGCCCTCAGTGCAGGTCAATATTAACGCGGGGAACTTGCCCAAACCTGAGAAAAACGGAATGTCTTACTTAAAAATTCCGGTACGTAGTAAATAGCAACAATCAAAATAAGGTATGGGGTATGATATAATAGAGTTCATAACGCTATGCGGCAGGGGTGTTACTCATGAGTCATTTTGTACCAGAGTGCATAGAGGGCCAGCATAAAACATTGATTAAAATAAGAACAAAAGATATCAAAAAAGTGAGGTAAAACATGTTATTCAGACAGTTATTTGATCAGGATACGGGGACCTATACCTACCTTCTGGCGGATGAAGACACCCGAGACGCCGTATTAATAGACAGCGTGAGAGAACAGGCCGATAGAGACGCTCAGCTCATTAAAGAACTGGGCCTGAATCTGAAATACTTCTTAGAAACCCATATTCACGCAGATCACGTGACCGCAGTATCTACTTTAAAGGACGTGTTTCCTGAGGCCCGGTCGGTGGGTTCAGCACAAGGAGCCAGCTGTACGGATATTCCTGTCAAAGAGGGCAGTGAAATTCATTTTGGCGCACAGACGATTAAGGTCATAGAGACGCCCGGTCATACGGATAGCTGTGTGTCTTATGTCATGAAAGATCGCGTGTTTACCGGTGACGCTTTACTGATTCGCGGGTGTGGACGCACTGACTTTCAGCAGGGAAGCTCTAAAAAGCTTTATGCTTCGGTGACCGAAAAATTGTTTAAGCTGCCGGGAGAAACACGGGTCTATCCGGCTCACAACTACGTGGGTTTTACGGTAAGCTCCATTCAAGAAGAAAAAACCCTGAACCCGCGTTTGGCAGGAACTACAGAGGCTGAGTTTGTGGAAATCATGTCCAATCTGGACTTGCCCAAACCCAAACGTATTGACGAGGCCGTACCTGCTAATATGAACTGCGGACAGCAAGAATCTACGATAAAGCAAGGATAGGAAAAGGATTTGTCTCAATCTTCCCACCCATCTACCCAGATACGCGAAAACAGCGATTACAGTTTCCAGGAACGCATGCAAATCATCTGGAGATGCGTTTTTAACCGTTGCCCCAATTGCAATCACGGCGGGATTTCAAGCCCTCTGCGTTTTCCCAAGTCCTGCCCCAACTGTGGCTTTGTATTGGACCGTGAAAACGGATTTTTGCTCACCGCTCTGCCCGCCGCTTACTTCGCTTACGCCCTCTTTTTTCTGGTGCCACTACTGGTGCTTTTTCTCCAGGGCATGTTGAGCTTTCAGTGGACCATGTGGCTGGGAATTATCGGGTCTCTTACAGTACCTGCGGTGATTTTCAACTACTGTAAAATGCTGGGCGTTGCCCTCTATTATTTCTTCCTACCGCGGGAGCTAGAGTTTCCAGAAGTGCAAGACGACGTTTAGGCGTTTAGCAATTGCAAATGGTCTCTGAAAAAGCGAAACAGCTCACCTTTTAAGTACACGTGATGTTTCTGGGTGAGTTCAGGATCTTGTTCAATCAGCGCTTTGGCTTCTTCACGGGCGGCTTCAAGAATTTGCCCATCTTCGACTAAGTTGGTGAGGAGCATATCCGGCAGCCCGCTTTGCCGGGTTCCCATAAATTCTCCCGGTCCCCGGAGCTTGAGATCCTGTTCCGCAATCACAAAACCATCGTGGGTGCGGGTAAAAATATTCAGCCGCTCTTTGGCAATATCTGAAGATTTATCGGCAACCAAATAACAATAGGCCCGATCAGCGCCCCGGCCCACGCGCCCCCTGAGCTGGTGCAATTGGGATAAACCAAAGCGGTTGGCGTGCTCAATGACCATCACGCTGGCGTTAGGCACGTCGACTCCCACCTCAATGACCGTGGTGGACACCAGAATATGCAGCTTATGGGCTACAAAATCTGCCATGACCGCATCTTTTTCCGCGGGCTTCATTTTGCCGTGTAGGAGCCCGACTCCATAATTGGGAAAGACCTGATCCCGGTAATGCTCAAATTCCACCGTGGCCGCCTTGAGATCCATTTTTTCCGATTCTTCCACCAACGGAAACACCACATAGCACTGACGACCGGCTTCCAACTCCTGGCGCATGAGATTCCACAACTGCTCGCGCTGGGCGCTTCGCACCAGCTGAGTTTCCACGGGCTTTCTTCCGGGCGGCAATTCATCAATGCTGGACACTTCCAAATCCCCGTGTTGGGTCAGTGCCAGGGTACGGGGAATGGGCGTAGCGGTCATACTCAACACTTCCGGGTGCTGTCCACCTTTGAGCCCCTTGTCTCTGAGAGTGGCCCGCTGTTTAACGCCAAAACGATGCTGCTCGTCGATGACCACCAGACCCAGATTGGCAAAGTCTACTTTGTCCTGTATCAGCGCGTGGGTTCCAATGACCAGACGGGCTTCGCCGCTTTTAATCCGAGCCAGGGCTTCGCGGCGGACTTTAGCAGTTTGAGCACCTTTGAGCAATTCCACCTGAATATTGAGGGGCAGCATCCACTGAAAGATTTTTTGAAAGTGCTGCTCTGCCAGAATCTCCGTGGGCGCCATCAGAGCTCCCTGAAAGCCCGATTCCACAGCTTCTAAAAGAGCCAGCACGGCCACCACCGTTTTACCAGACCCCACGTCTCCCTGCACCAATCGGTTCATGGCCTCGGGACGGCGCAAGTCGTGCAGAATTTCGGCATACACCCGCTGCTGGGCGCCGGTGAGGGTGAACGGCAAACTGTCCAGAAAGGCCCTGGCCAGAGAGCCTTCACTGTGCAGGCTCTTGCCAGGCATATGCAATTCCCGCTGTTTGCGGCGGTATTGTAAACCCAGCTGGGTAAAAAACAATTCCTGAAACACCAACCGCTGCCGGGCCTGTTCCAAACGATCTTCGTCTTCAGGATAATGATACTCCTGCAAGGCCGCCCCCCAGGGCATGAGCGAAAGGCGCTGTCGCCAGCTCTGAGGAAAGGGATCCACAATTTTATCGCCAAAGGATTGCAGGGCGTTAAAAATGGCCCGCCGTACCCATTTAATATTCAATCCTTCCGTTAAAGGGTAAATGGGTACAATGCGCCCGATGTGAAGACTTTGAGCACTGGTTTCGGCGTCTGCAGCGTCTTCGGCATCTTGAATAATTTCATACTCCGGGCTATCCAGGGTGAGTCCTTTGGTGAACTTATCCCATTTGACCCGACCCGACATTAAAATAGAGGCCCCCTGCGGAAAGCGACTGGCCATCTGACGGCGCATAAAGGCATTGCCCCGCTGAAAAAAGCTCAGGGTCAGTCGTCCACTGCCATCGCGCACAATCACCTTCAGAATAGAGAGCTGCGGCTTGCCCGGCGGACTATAGCTAGACACCCGATAGATGGTGCCCCAGACGGTAGCCATATCGTCGACGCGCAGGGCAGAAATGCGGGTACAGGTGGAGTAATCTAAATGTTTGCGGGGGTAGTAAGTCAGTAAATCCCCCACGGTGCTGACCCCCACTTTGGCAAAGTGCTCTCCCAGTTTAGGACCCACAGACTTCACAAATTGCACCGGCACGTCCCGCCAGTCGGATACTCCTGAACGCTCCATAACCCGCTGTTGCTTGACCACCGCTTTTTTAATGGCGGCATCACCGGCATAGGTTTTGCGGGGGGTCAGCTTCTGGCGCAAGGCCTCGATGTGCTGCCAGCTTTCTTTAATGTAGTCTTTGCGCTCCGCCACACTGGCCAGAGGGTAAAGCGTATAAATATTCTTGAGACGATTGCTAATGGGGGCATGAACTTCGTTCACCCAGGGAGCCTCGGCCTGTTGCAGCATAAAGTCCGCAAAGAACTTTTCTTTGCCCTTCACATTGCAATACTGATGTTTCTGCTCGACCCTGAGGGAACGCTCGCAGAGGCCAAGCCATTGCTCATGGGCTCTGGTGAGGGTGGTCATGGGTGTATTATAACGTATTACAGACTTGTTCTGGCCAGCAGATCTGTAAATCCACTTCAAAAAAACGCTTCCAGGGAAAACTCAGTCGCTTGATTTGTGGCGTGCCCTGTTGTGCAATCCATTCATGGTGACTGGACCACACTTTAAAGCGTTCGTTAAAGGCATAAATGCCCTGAACACACGTATTCAAAGTTACCGGGTCGGTGTAATGCTGACACCATTCCTGTCGCCACTGGCCCTGATAAAGCCCGTCATCGGCGATGCGCTCTAATAAGAGTTTGCGATTGGCCACCTCAAGTTGTTCAGCGTCTGCAACAGCTTCGCATTGGGAGAGAGCATAGAGGTAAAACTTGAACCAGGCCAGCATATAGCCCAGGGTATTGCCCGCGGTATTCCAGGCGGCATAGCCCTGGAGCTTGAAAAGAGATTCACTGAGCTCCGGATCTCTGAGCAGGGCGGCATCTCCACCGTTGGCATACACCACATCTGCCAGCATAAAAGGTTTTACGCTTTCAGAAGGGCTTGTGTATCGGGCAATGTATTCTTTTAACCGGTGATAATTTTCGGGGGCCACGGGTGCGCGACTTTCACGGTCTAAAAATTGATCGATCTGTGGACTTTGTGAACGCTCGGCATGTTCAGACAAAGAAGCTTCAGAGGGCTGATGAAGCCACAAGTATCCGTCCGGAGCGGTAGCTTCAGGCTCATCAGGTTCGCTGAGAGCCAATCCTGCAGCCTCTGCCTGGGCTTCAAGAGTTACACACAGCGGTTGCCCTTCGTAGCGGGTCACCACCTCACGGGCCTCCGGATGGGTCCATTGCACCTGAAGCGTATAGTTTTCGGGCACCAACACCCGCGCAAAGAGCACGGCGGCCAGTTCGTCGGCCCCTGGATAAATCCGCAGGCGATCTCCCAGCTTAAGTTCTGCTTTGTACTGTTCAAGGGCCTTACGCTCCTGCACGTTCCAGCCGTAAGCACCGCTATCGTCACAGCCGATCAGGGCTTGCTCTATCTGTCCTTCGGCAACGGCCTCTAAAAGCAGTTTTAAAAGCTGATGATTACGCTGTCGCAGCTGACGATAATCTATAAGTACCGATTCAGGAATCGCCTGCTGTAGCGCTTCGTATTCGGCAATGTCTTTGCTAAGGTCTCCGGCAGGGGTTACCTGCTGCGCGATGCGGTCGTCTAAATACGCGTAGCGGTAAATTTGCTGGCCGTGTTGGGCCCAGTAGGGACGTTCCTCGGTGGCATCGTTGCTATTGGACATACGCAGCAAAGTGGCCATCACACAAATTTTGAGCTGCGGGTAGCGGCCTTTAAGATCTAACAGCTGCTGAAAGCGCGTTGTTAAGGTCTCTATAGACTGAGTGGACTTACGAGAAGCCACCAGATTGCCGTAGAGCCAGGTGTCCAGACTGAGCATGAGATAATCCGGGCGACGACTTTCGCAGGCTGCATGAAGCCAGCGGTCCAGTCCCCGTAAAGAGGCCGGTGTAGCGGCGGTACCCAGCAAACGGGTTTCCGGAGCATGCACCGAAAAGCCCGCCAGTTGCGCCAATTCTATGGGAAAACGGGCATTACAGGGACGCCCGTCCAGGGGAAGGTACACACATTGGGTCATAGATTTGGGCTCACTTTATTTGCGGGCGCTAAACAAATCCACGACCGATTTACGCACCGACGAACCAAACTGAATAAAGAGCAAACGGGTCAGCACGCCCATATAATTGCCCCAGGAAATATACCCATCGGGAGTATCACCCTCATTGGAAAAGACCGAATCGCGCTCAATTTCTTCGTCCACGGCTTTTTCACCCGCCACGTTCATGCCCGCGAGTTCGTAAAAATCCAGGTTGAGCAGCGTAGGATACATATCCCGGGGATTGAGCTTGACCTTCAAAAACTGGTCAATGGTGTCACATTTATAATAAGAGTCCTCAATGCGACCCATGATTTCTTTTTTGAGGTTCATGGATACTTCCACCACCCGATTCAGAGGCAGCTTCTGAATAAACCATTCCACCATTTCTTCTGACACCTCAGAGGTGCGCTTGAGCATACTGCTCAGGTGGGGAATCAAATCCCGCAGACGAAACTCAATAGACATGCCCACGTTGACAATTTTGTCCTCCGTACCCGTCAGCACAATTTTAGCGGACTTCGGCTCAATGGGCTTTTCGTCCAGAGACATAATATAGGCCCCAATATCAATCATCTGGTGATATAGCATTAATCTTCTTCTTCCTCATCGTCGTCATCGTCATCCCAGTCATCGTCTTCGTCGTCGTTGTCCGTATTGCGCACCATGCGGCCCACAAGGACAGCACGCTGTTTGGCGGCCTTTTTGGCTTTCTTTTTGACACGGTCTTCAATCAGCTTGCCCCAGAGGGTGGGGAATTCTGAACGCAGTGTGGGCACGAGATTGGCCATAATCCGGTAATGAATATAGATTTTCAGCGCATCCATTTTTTCTTTCTGCTCTTCTTCGGGAAGCTCCAGAAAGGTTTCAATTTCGTACAGATGCTTTTCTGCCATGCTCTGGGCTACTGCCAGCGAAATTTCGCGCATGCCCTGGTGGGCCAGTTCAAACAACAGCATTTCTTTGTCAATGTCTTCATGCAACGCAGGCATGGCAGAAGCTATGTGCTGTTTGAAGTCCTGAGCGGCCGTTACAGACACAAAGTTGACGAGCATTTCTGACTGTTCGATATCGTTAATTAGCGTGGCCCGGCGACCGTCTTTGAACAAGAGCATGCCGCGTACGGCCCGGGTGATTTCTTTGTTGACTTCTTCAATAATTTCTTCGTAGATTTCAATGTCTTCACCGGCCTCGGTGTCCATAGAAACGACTTCAGAGCCCACAACCAGGTGCTTTTGCTTCTTTTCTTCAGGATCCACTTTGACAAAAGAGTCAATGAGTTTAGGGGCTTTAATGCGACGATCCATAAACTCTTTGAACTGAGGCAGCCCCCGGGGCTTGTTGAGTTTTTTAGCATCCGCATATTCTAAGGCCTGGTCAGCCAGTTCGTTCATGGCCACATTAAAAAGATAGGCCATTTTGGGCTTTTCTTTGAACTCCAGAAATTTACCGATCTGGTACCACACCTTGCGCAGCATATTGCCGGACTCTTCCTGCTCTTCTTGCAGATTGAGCAGTTCTTCAGCGGCCTCTTCGTCTTCTTCATCCTGAAGTTCACCCAGCATAAAGTTGAAGATATCGTCAAAGTACTCGCTGTAGTATTCGATTTGCTTTTCCACGTTCTGGCCGCGGGTCATGGGGCGAATCACGCGCTCCTTCAGCTTTTCGGGCAAGACCGGCGGTGCGGTTTCAATGGAGCGAGCCAGGGTGTCCATGAGACGTTGCACAAATTGCACCTCACTCACAGAGTAGCTCTGGGGGTTTTGCACGGTGGCAGCCACCACAATGGCTTCTACTTCTTCATTCACAATGGAGGGGAGAACCAGCATGGACTTCAGGCCCCACTGCTGGGCAAATTGCACCACTTTTTGATCTGAGTACTTGCTGGCATCGGGAATCATCAGGGGCTGACGCGACGTACGCACCTGCTCAGCGATAGGAATCAGGTTCAGAAAGACCCCTTCCATGTCCGGCAACTGACCGCCTTTGGGAGGCTCCTTGGGGGGCGCTTTGGGCACGGGAATACCCGAATCATCGTCATCTTTGTCTTTGTTTTTT
>CAYFGW010000013.1:0-32384 GCA_964342365.1 uncultured Candidatus Sericytochromatia bacterium
TGGTGTGTACCTATGCAGATCATTATTTATTGCACGGTACTGATTTTAAAACGTCGCGGCAGCGTCCGTTACTTTTGATCGATCTCTCAGTACCTCGAAACGTAGATCCGGCTCTCGGGCGACGCGAAAATATTCACCTTTATGACGTGGACGCTCTCCAGCATAAAGTGGATATGTCCATCGAAAAGCGACGCATGTATATTGTGGAAGCCCAGACCATCATTGGTGAAGAGACCACCCGCTTTTTGGAGTGGTTCAATAATCGAGACGTGGTCCCCACTATCAAAGGGCTTTACGAAACCTTTGAATCTATTCGCCAGCGCGAGTTGGAGCGAGGCAGTGCCAAGTACAAAAAAGATCTGACTCCGGAAGCGGAAGAAGTGCTCGAGCGAGTGACTCGTGCCATGGTGCAAAAGATTTTACACCATCCGGTGGTGCGCTTGAAAAATGCCACGGCCCATCAACAGCAAATGTATCATGAGGCCCTGAACGATTTATTTGCTCTGAATACTCAGGATGAAATTGACAAGTACGTGCAACACGAACCCGCTCCCAAAAAGCAGGCCAGGCCCGCGCAATGTCCCGTCCACCCCATAGAAAAACGTGCTGTTCGAGAAATTCGTTCATGAACACGCGTTGTGTGCTCGGCACCCGGGGCAGCCCTCTTGCTCTTTGGCAAGCCAGACAGGTCCAGCAAGCCCTCCAGGAGGCCCACCCGCAGCTGGATGTTCCCATTAAAATTATTCATACCAAAGGTGATAAAATTCTGGATCGTCCTCTGGCGGCCATTGGAGATAAAGGGCTTTTTACCAAAGAGCTGGAAAACGCCCTCTACAACAACACCATTGATATCGCCGTACACAGTTTAAAAGATCTGCCCTCCACGCTACCTGAGGGTCTGGGAATTCTGGCGGTTATGGAACGCCATTTGCCTTTTGACGCCCTCGTCACCGCAGAGGAAAAAACCCTCGCGGAACTGCCTGCCGGCGCCCTCATTGGCACGGGCAGTCTACGACGAAAAACCCAGCTGCAACAATTGCGCCCGGATCTGAACTTTGCCGATTTGCGGGGAAATATTCAAACCCGTCTGGCCAAATTAGATCGCGGAGACTACGCCGCTATTGTTATGGCTCAAGCCGCCTTAGAACGCATGGATCTGGGTCATCGGATGGCTCATGTGTTTGACGCCCATGACATGCTGCCCGCAGTGGGCCAGGGCGCGGTGGCTGTAGAAGGCCGTCTCAACGATCCCCATATTGCCACATTGCTTCAACCCGTGGCTCATCTCCATACCACCTATTGTATTACCGCAGAACGGGCCTTTTTAAGAACCCTCGGCGGCGGCTGCGAAAAACCCATTGCGGGCTTTGCCACACGCACTGAGAGCACCCTGTCCCTGACAGGGCGTATTGCGTCCGTGGACGGATCCCAAATTATTCAGGATACCCTGACCGCAGATTTTACAGTACCGACCCTGGAGATTTGCGAAAAGTTGGGAACGGAATTGGGTGAAAAAATGTTGGCCGCGGGTGGAAAAGCACTGCTTGAAGCCTAATAGGAAAAGAGAAGATCATGACAAAAGCATATAATGTGGGCATTCTGGGAGCCACCGGACTGGTGGGCAAAGAAATTCTAAATATTTTGCAATCGCGCAAATTCCCCGTGAAATCCATGCGTTTGCTGGCTTCTAAACGTTCTGCCGGTTCGGTTCAGAGCTTTGGAAGCGAAAGTCTGACCGTGGAAGAAGCTCACGATACGGCTTTTAAAGGCATTGACATTTTGTTTGCTTCTGCCGGAGGTGCTGTGAGCAGGGCCTTTGCCCACAAGGCTGTGGAGCAGGGCTGTGTGGTCATTGATAATACCAGCGCTTTTCGCATGGACGATAACGTCCCTCTGGTGGTGCCAGAAGTCAATGCTCACGCGCTGAAAAATCACAAGGGCCTCATTGCCAACCCCAATTGCTCCACAGCACAACTGGTGGTGGTCCTGAAACCTCTGCACGAAAAGTTTGGGCTCAAGCGGGTGGTGGTATCTACTTATCAGGCCGTCTCCGGCGCGGGCCATCAGGCGGTACAGGAACTGTATATGCAGTCTGAACAGGTGCTGGCAGGCCAGATGCCCACCGCTCAGATTCTGCCCTCTTCTATTGCTTTTAATCTGGTGCCTTTTATTGGTAATTTCCTGGACGGTGAAAATCATCCTGCGGAAGACGGTTATACCGATGAAGAAATGAAAATGACTCACGAAACCCGCAAAATTCTGGAAGCCGATGTGCCTACCAGCGCCACGTGTATTCGTGTCCCCGTGGCCAACGGTCACTCTGAGTCGGTCAATTTGGAGTTTGCACAACCGGTGTCTGCTGAGGACATCCGCGAGGTGCTCCAACACCAGCCGGGGGTGGTGGTACAGGACAATGTACAAGAACAGCATTTTCCCATTCCCCGAGACGTTTCCGGTTCTGACCCCGTTTACGTGGGTCGCATTCGTGGCGACGTATCTCACCCTCATGGCGCCAACCTCTGGATTGTGGCAGACAACTTGCGCAAGGGAGCAGCCCTGAATGCGGTGCAAATTGCCGAAAGTCTGGTCACCCAACAGCTGATTTAAACAGGGTGAGCGCTGGACCTTTAGACCTTTATTTAATTCGCCGTTTTCTGAGTCCGTTCTTGCTGGCACTGGCTCTGCTCGGTTGCCTGATGAGTACAGGTTTTGTGCTTTTTGGATTGATCGAAGAAAGCGCTCGCTTTCACTATTCTCTCAGCCTGATTCTCAAGGTCTTCGTGCTGCGCGTACCTGAAATGCTCTATTACACTCTGCCTATGTCCATTCTTATGGGCAGTATGCTCACCGTAGCAAGGCTGGCGGCGGATCAGGAATGGCTCACCCTGCGGCTATTGGGCCTTAGCTTCTGGCGTTTAAGCCTGCCCTTTCTGGGCGTGGCTACTCTTTTAAGCACCCTGGGCATTGTGCTCAATGAAACCCTGGCTCCCACGGGCAGCTATCTGGCGCAAGAATTCGTCACTGCAGCTCAGCAGGGCAAAGTGCGACTGCCCCGTCGCCAGTTTCATCTGTTTTTACGGGAATTGGAAAACCAGCAGCTCAAACACTTAATTTATGCCCGTGAAGCCCGTGAGGGTGTCTTGTATGATGTGGTGGTCCAACGCTTCGTGGAGCGGCAGCTTCGCTTTGTGCTCCAGGCCAAAACAGCTACTCTGGAGGGAGAACAATGGGTCTTTTCTCAGGGAAATACGCTGGACTTACAGGGAAATCAACGGGCCACCTTTGGTACATATACACTGGCTCTGAGCAAAGCTCTGCCCGGTCTGCTCAACGCCCGTCAACAGCCTCAGCACATGAACGCCCGCCAGCTGTCCCGGCATATTCACCAACTGCAAACACTGGGTCAGGATACCCATGCTCTGATCGTACGTTGGCATCAGAAATTTGCCCTGCCGCTGGCGGCCATCCCCTTTGCCCTGCTGGGTATTATTCTGGGTTCTCGCACCGTGCGCAGCCGCAGCCAGGGACTGGGGGTGAGCCTGTTATTGGTTTTTGGGTATTATTTAATCATGAGCCTGGGCACGGCTCTGGGAGACTCAGGACAGCTGCAGCCATGGCTGGCTGCCTGGCTGCCTCACATTGTGCTCATGCCCATTATTTTTATGCTCATGCAGCTCAGGAATCAGAGGGGGTAAAGCTATGAAGGTGACACAGTCAAAGGTTTTTTCAGAGGTCTTTAGCATTGCTCAGCCCTGCTATGGAGATGCCCGGGGTTTTTTTACAGAAAGCTTCAAAGACTCCACGTTTCGGGAATTTTTTAAGCGTTACCCCGTTCAACATACCCCAACACCGGTTCAAACCAATGTTTCGCTTTCGCAACAGGGGGTTATTCGAGGACTCCACTTTCAGAAAATGCCCCATGCTCAGGCCAAGTGGATCAGTTGTTTACAGGGCCAGATGCTAGACATCGTGCTGGATATTCGCCCTGATTCAGACACCTTCGGCCAGTGGGAGGCCTTTGTGCTCAACGCCCCCGGTGGAACCCTGTCTTCGCTGTATATTCCCATGGGCTTTGCCCACGGTTTTGAAGCGCTAACCCACCAGACGCTGATGCAGTACACGGTGTTTGGCGCGGAGTACACCCCTGCAGCAGAGGCGGGCATTGCTTATAACGATCCACTCCTTAAATTGCCCTGGAATACACAAACTCCACAGGTCAGTGAGAAAGATCAACGCTGGCCTGGTTTTGAACAATGGTGTAAATCTCAATAAAACATTTACCCTGAAAAAATGTATTAAAAATTTTTAGGTACTTTGCAAAACAAGGTACTATAAGATACAATTCTTGTAACCCTACGAAAAGGATTTTTATGATGAATTTTTCTCCCCGCGTTAACCGCTATCTGAATCGGTTTCGCAAAGCGCTCAACGTATTGCCAGCCTCTGAACAAACGGAATGTGTGAACGAACTTCAAAGTCAGATTTATGAATGTTTACAGGCTGGCGAATCAGAAACACAGATTCTTGAGCGTCTGGGGAAACCAGAAGTTTACGCACTCCCGTTTATAGAAGAACATATAGTAGAGATTCAAGAGCAACAAAGCGTTTTGCCTGATTTACGTTTCATTCAAAAGCAGGTGCTTGGCCCCTGTCTAACGATTGTGCTGCTTTTTGTGGGCATCATGCTATTCAATACCCTTTATATATTTTCTGATCTGCTCGTCTCTTCTTTAGACGCTTTGATGCTGATAGCGTTGAGTCTACCCGCTATTATTGTCGTGGTTTTACCTGTATTAACTCTGTGGATCTTACCCCTTTATATTTTCAAGGTAGGAAAAAGAACACCAGCCCGTACGTTAAAGTCTTATAAAGTCTGGGCCATGACCCTCTTCCTGGGGCTGAGCATGAGTGGTGCTTCTTTTTTCATTCAGGACGTCATCGTTCCCCGTAGCAACACCCGCACCGTAGAACTGTTAAAAACAATGGTGAGAAAATCTTCAGACAATCCAGACATGACGTTTATTGATCGTAAGGACGTACGTCAAATGGGAGTTCGGGAAGCTTATGCTTTCTTAGATGGAAAGACGAAAACAAAAGAGGTCCGGCGCTCACTGGTGGATTATTACACCAAATTTTCGCTGCCCCTGCTTAATTTCGCGGCTGCATTCTTTGGTCTACTTACCGCCAGCTTAATGCTTTCCGGCGTTTTTCACCCGTATTACACGCTGTTTTCTATTGGTACGCTATTACCTCTGGCTATTGTTTATGTGACTTCTTTCGGTAACACCGGTTTGGATTCTTTTAGGACAGCGGTCGAGAACCCTTTCTGGCAGGCTTTTTTGCCCAATCTGGTGTTACTGGGTATGGTTATGTTCATTCTGCCCGGCCTGCTTTTACCTCACAACAAAAATATGCTTGAAAACGAAATATCATGACAGATCTGGAAGCTACCCTCAAAAAATGGCAATCGCAACTGCGAAAGGGTGCTCTGGAACTTTGCGTTCTGGGACTGATTCATCAGGAACCCACCTATGCCTTTACCATGATTCAGGCGCTGCAAGAAAATAGCGGTTTTACGATCACAGAAGGTGCCCTGTATCCTCTGCTGAGGCGTTTACAAAAAGACAAACAATTGGAAGTGTTCTGGGTAGAATCAGACAGCGGTCCACCCAGAAAGTATTATCGCCTAACCGATTATGGACATAAAATGTTAACTGCAATGCAAAAGGAATGGGAAGTTTTTTCACGGTTTGTGGATCAGACTCTGTCTCCCGGCTCTCGTGAACAAACACATAAACAAACAGAACTAGAACCCCTGGAAATGGCTACAGTGCCTGCACAGAAAAACGGGTAAAGGCCCAGTGGTTCAGCTGGGGGGACGTCAATTCAAATCCTTGCCAGGGCATATCGGTGATTGAAGCGGACAGTACTTCCTGACCGTTAATATAAGCTTTGACATTTCGCCCCCGTTTCACAAGCGCAATCACGTTCCAATCCTGATACCGCCAGGGAGCAGCTACCGACTGTGGCCCCAGCACAAAGCGATGACCATACTTGTTTAACTCCAGAACACGGCTGCGATCTCTTGACCAGAGCTTCACCTGCAGCGGATTCGCCGATACGCGAGTGGGATTTGTCAGGCGGTCAAAGGCGTGAATTTCAAGCGCAAAATTGCGGGGTAAATTCACACGGTGCAGCAGCGCTGGCGTAAAGGGACTCTCAGTGGTGACAATATTCATGCCATAGCGCTGACTCTGACGCACCACCATCCCTTTTCCAAAACTGTTCATAGGAGTCCCCGGCGCAAAGCGAGAAAAGTCCTCGTAAAACACCCGCTGCCCGGAAGGGGGACGGAAAACGGGGGCCTGTGTGGGAAGGCTTAAGGGGGTTTCCCCATTCAGGGCATTATTGAGTTTAATACCCGCTTCTCCCAGCGTGACCGCACCGTTAATAAAGTTTTTCCAATCCTCGGCCTCTTTGGCTTTTTTTGCTTCGGCAGCTTTGACTTCTCGGTCGTTAGGGGCGAGTTCTAGTGCAAGGCTATCCTTGGCCACCTTTTCCTGGATGACTGTGAGTATTTTGCCACTCTGGGCATCAATTAGTTTGAGGTGAAAATGCAGATGTTCGTTTAAAGGCATATAATGCCCCGCCAGTAAGAGACGGGCACCCAGCAATTGCCCCACGGCCACCGCCTCATCAGGCGTTACATAAGCCGATTGTGAAAATCCCTGCTCTTTTAAAATGGCCTGCATATTTTCCCGCTCCACCAGCGTAAACCCGCGGTTCTGAATCAATCCCTGTAACACATGATCGTTGACATAACGGGTCAGGGCATCGGACTCTTTTTTATCGAAGCGCGCAATGGGAAGCAGTGCCAGCGTATAGCGCTGGGTGCTGTTGCGGGTCAAAGTCTTGAAATGTTGCATCACCGGAGACATATCTAGTGCTTGCGCCTGGAAGGTAAAACCCATTGGAAAACACAGAAAAGGTAACAGGAGCCATTTTTTCACATTGATAGACACTTTAATAGACACTCTTTTGAAAAATTTTATTCACGGGCACCTTGTAACGGTGACGGATAGATGATGATAGCGTCCTTCAATTCTAACAAAAAATTCCAGCACAAAGAGCGCGTGGTTCACGCGCTCTTTTATCGGGCTGAAAGTCAAAGACTAGAGGTGACGGCCGACGATCGCAATGACGGTCACTTTGACCTGATCGCGCATGTCTTCATCCAGAACGGTACCGAAAATCACGTTGGCATCAGGATTCACGGTATTGTAAATCACTTCTGCCGCTTCATTGATTTCGTGCAGAGAGACGTCCTGACCGCTGGTGATATTAAAGACCACACCGGTGGCTCCGTCAATGGAGTATTCCAGCAGCGGGTTCTCAATGGCTTTTTTGACCGCGTCCACGGCGGGGTTTTCCACTTCCATAGAACTGGTGCCCACACCCATAACGCCGACACCTGCATCGCTCATAATGGCTTTCACATCTGCAAAGTCCACGTTAATTAAGCCGGGGATGTTGATAATGTCTGAGATGCCCTGAATGGCCTGAAGCAACACATTGTCCACTTCCTGGAAAGCGTTTTTGACGGCCAGGCCGCCCTTCATGCTCTGCAAGAGGCGATCGTTAGATACCACGATGAGCGTGTCCACAGCATTTAACATACGCTGAATACCCGCATCAGCTTGCTCTTTACGACGCTTTCCCTCAAATAAGAAAGGGCGAGTCACCACACCGACGGTGAGTGCTCCCATGGACTTGGCCATTTCTGCCAACGCCGGACCGGCCCCTGTACCCGTTCCACCGCCCATGCCACAGGTGACAAACACCATGTCAGTGTCTTGCAAATAGTGGGCCAGATCTTCACGGCTTTCTTCAAGGGCTTTCATACCCACGTCGGGATTTCCACCGGCACCGAGGCCACGGGTGCTTTTTCCACCAATTTGGATGCGTTCCTGGGCATCCACCATAGAAAGGGCCTGAGCATCGGTGTTAACGGCAATAAATTCTACGCCGTCGAAGGCGGCAGCGCGCATGTGATTGATAGTGTTTCCGCCGCTGCCGCCAACGCCGAAAACTTTAATGCTAACCAGTGGTGTCATGTGACTGAGTCCTTATGTATACAGAATAAATATGTGGTGTATGTCTTGCTCACAGCATAGCATTGGCCGCCCGCTTTACTTGGTGTCCAATGCACAGTTATCCCCATTCCACTCAATATCTAACGTGCTGGCCGCCAGAATACTGGTGCCGGATTTCCGGGCAATTCTGGCAGTGCGAAACAACATGCCAAACTGTTTGAAAAGTGGCCCCGGATCATCCAGCTGAAAAAGCGGATCTCTGGCCCGCCACAGGTCCTTGAAAATGCGGCCCGCATTGAACGGATTCTGAGGCAGTGCATAACCCAGCATGGCCACATTAATGGCCACCGGTCTGCGCGCCAGGGGGCGCACCAGACGATGGGGCTGTTCCACAAAAGCTTCCGGTAAAGCATCTTCCCGGGCAAATAAAAAGGTGCCTGTGGTAGTGCGGGGATTACATTCTATGGGGTAGTACAGGCCCCGGTGAGCAATAAAATCACAGGAAATTTGACCCGTATAGTTAAAGTGTTTGACCAGAGTTTTAAGGGTGCGCTCAATGGCGGGAATATCCACGGATTCAAAATAAATGGTGGCTCCCGTGCCCGCCGTATAAACAGTGGGGTAAACGCTGTGAGCGGTAAGTTCGCCGTCCCTGGCCACGCTATAAGAGCAGTACTGGGGCCCGGGCAAAAATTCCTGCAGGACCCAGGGGTGCCTGGGGGTGGGTTGAATCTTCTGGTAGACCCTGTGCAGGGGTTCATTGATATATACCGCGCTGGCAAAGCGAGAATATTCCGCTTTAAGCACGTATTTCCCCCATTCTGGCAGACGTGCTTTGAGCTGTGCCCGGTCACAAATTTGCTCCGTGGCAGGTGCTGGTAACCGCAGCTGCTGCAAAAGCAAATTAAAGCGATACTTGCTGTGCAATTCCTGCAACACGTCGATGGAGGGCGTAAACACTTCACAATCTAAAGCATCTTTATGCATGGCCACATAAAAGGTTTCTTCACAGGTGGGCACCAGAAGATCAATATGTCGGCGGGCAATAATATCCTGTAGTCCTTGAATAAAACCCGCCGTCTGCTGACGGGGAGCAGGAACCGTGAAGTTTTTACTACAGCTATTAGAAGCCCCCGCCAGATTGGGCTGCAGACTTTCGGCCACATCACACCGCCAGCCCATTTCTGCGAAAAGACGAATCAGGGCCAGGGTGGCCGGACTTCGCCCTCCCGTGAACAGTACGTTCATCAGTAAATCATCACCAGGCCACCCAGCGACAGACCCGCACCGGTCCCCAGCAAACATACCCTGTGCCCACGCTGAATGCGCCCGTCGGCTATAGCATCATACAGCGCCATGGGAATAGAGGCCGCCATGCAATTGCCGTGGGTACTCAAATGGTCAATATACTGATCCTCACGCCAGCGAAACAGGCGTCGGGCGGTGTCCAATGCTCCTTTGCTAGCCTGATGAGGCACAATAAAATCACAATGTTTGAAGTTAAAATCCAGGGGGGCAAACAGTTGCTTAAGAAAAGGCCGCAGTTTTTTAAAGGCCATTCCCAACACTTTGGGACCGTTCATATGAAAGGTAAAGTCCGCAGGGTCGCTATCAGGGGTATTCGGATGTAACACATTGCCCCCGCCCTTCACGTAGGTAAACATGGCTCCGTCCCCGTAGGTTTCAAGACGGCTGTTTAAAATGCCGCTAACTCCTGCCGGGTCGATGGCCACAATGGCAGCCGCAGCGCCGTCGCCGAGTAAAGTGAAGCTCTCCCGCTCAGCGGGGTTCAAAGAGCGAGATGAAATTTCAGTGGAGACAATCGCAATCTTGCGATAACGTCCGGTGGCTAAAAAGCTAGCGGCCACTTCCAGAGCGGTAATAAAGCTCAAACAAGTGGCATCTACGGTAAAACTGGGAATACCCGATTTGCCTTTGCCCATGAACTTTTGAATCAAGCAGGACGTGTCCGGAATCGGATGATCATAAGAACCTGAAGCATTCAGTATCAGATCCAGTTCTTCATAAGCCATGCCTGCCTGAGTCAGGGCTTCCGTTAAAGCATGAGCTCCGAGTTCGGCATTGGTTTCCTGCCTGGCCCAGTGCCTGACGCGCACGCCGGATTTTTTTTCAATCCAGCCGGTTTCAAGCCCCCAGCGTTCTTCCAGGCTGACAGAACTGACCTGCTGCGGCGGTAAATACTTGCCCATGCCCAGAATTTTTAAAGGTACCGGTGTGGCAAAAGTAGATCCCGTCATGCGTGGGCCTGCGGCAGGCGGTATACGCTATAGTCAATTTCAGGGAAGATATTATCGAGATATTCCACCTTGGTGAGCCATTCGGGGTCAATGCTCTGGCTATACATGCCCTGATAGAGCTGATTAAAACGGTACAAGTGGGTTTTGACGCGCTTAACGGCATATTCTACCATCGTGCCCGTTTTCATAATAAAGGGCCAGTCGGAACTTTGAGCCAGTAAAAGCTCGCGGGCCGCCTGATTGAGGGCCTGTTTTTGCACACCTTCGGTCTCCGGGAAACGGTAAGCCAGTTCAATCATGCGTTCGGTGGCCTTGTGCAAATGACGATAGATTTTATCGTTGGTTTCATTGAGCCAGAAGCTGTTATAACCGTTAGCTCCCCAGCTAGAAGGAGATGGCTCCGCCAGCTGTTGGGTAGGATTATTGAGCAGGTACTCATAGGGCGTGGTCATTTTGTAGACGGACTGATTGTGGGTGGCCTTGCGCAACACCAGATTCAGCCATTCGGGGCCTTCAAACCACCAGTGTCCGTAAAGTTCCGCGTCATAGGGCGAGAGTACCAGAGGCTTATGTCCTTCAAAAACGTGGGCCAAATTGGTCAATTGCTCGGCCCGGCTGCGCACAAAATGATTGGCGTGCACATCACACTTCTGACGGGCCATTTCCAGATTATAAGGCTGCTTTTCGGCGGTTTTTCCCGTCACCCGGTAATATTTAATGCCGGTGTTTTTGCGCGTACCGTCGGGCTGAATATAGTCTTTGATGTAGTCAAAATCCAGATCGTAACCAATATCGCGATAATACTCTCTGAAATAGTGATCACCGGGGTAACCCACTTCAGAACTCCACACCTGCTCTGAAGACTCACGATCGCGACAAAAGACCGCCACGCCGGTATCCGGGCAAAAAATAGGGGCATAGGCGCCGTAGCGCGAACGGGGCGTGGAGTTGACAATGCCGTGGGTGTCCGTAAAGAAAAACTCAATGCCCGCCTGCTTCAAGAAACGATCGGCACCCGGGTAAAAGCCACATTCAGCCAGCCAGATACCTCTGGGATTGCGGTCAAAATGTCCGCGATAGCTCTGGGCCGCCACTTCAATTTGTGCCTGAACGGCTTCGGGGTACATTTGAAACAGAGGCAAAAAGCCGTGGGTAGCACAGCAGGTAACAATTTCTAAAAAGCCGTAGTCCTGAAATTTTTTAAAGCCGGTAATTAAATTGCGGTGGTAGGTTTCGTCAAAGAGTTTATACGTGGCCTTAAAACGGTCGGCATAATACAGCGCCAGAGGATGAAAGTGACTGTCTCCGCGGGTGCGAACCACTTCTTTTTCCGCCAGTTCCACCAGACGGCCAATATAGACCAGATAACGATCTTGCAACAAAGGGTCTGCTAACATGGCCAGCAGTGAGGGCGTCATGGTCATGGTCAGGCGAAAATCAATGCCGTCTTTCATGAGGTTTTCAAACATCACCAGCAAGGGCACGTAAGTTTCGGTAATGGCTTCGTACAGCCAGTGTTCTTCTAAAAAGTAGTCATACTCCGGATGACGCACATAGGGCAAGTGGGCGTGCAGCACCATTGCGTGATAACCAATGGGGTCTCGTTGGGGAGGAATAAATGTAGCCATTATCCGAACACCCCGCTGCCAGAAACGGGTTTGGGCCACAGTTCCCAGGGGTGCATATCCTGCTGTTTCACGGGCTGTAAGCTTCCTGACCAGTGCACTTCAGAGGCCCCCTGAGGCTGGAGCCAACGGACCCGTTCACTGCCCGCCGGCTGTGTGGTCCAACGCAACATACGTTCGCTGCCACCGGGCCTGAACCAGCTAAAGAGACTGGCTCCAAGGAATTTTCGTAACGTCCAATCACTAGAACCCAGAGGCATATACTCGGTCACTTCCCAGGGCCAGATGGCGTAAGAGATCATCAGCGCCTGATCATAAGGATCGGTAATCCACTGCTCAAACATCATGGGCAAAGCGTCTGTGGGAATATCGCTGAACCAGCGCACCTCAAAAGGCAGCCCCAGCCAATTACTCATCTGCTGTCCCCCTTCCCGGGTCAGCCAGCTTTCGGTGGCCTCCTCATTCATCCCCTGCACGGGTGCCGTGTGGTGTTGAACGGGTCCCGGCGTGGATTCCACCACGGGCTGGGGTTTGGGGGGCTCCGGAGGTTTCAGGAACACCGCCCGGCTCGGAGGGGGACGCCACTGTACGGGTACTGGATCCACAAAGCCGGTAGCCACAGGACGTGAAGGTGTTTCCGTTTCCTGAGTTTGTGCCGAGCGCGGTGGGCGGGGGTTAAACTGTACGGGCGTGGGCGTATAGTCTTCAAAAAATGCCGTGACCAGTTCACGGGGGGCCGCGGAAGACTCCACGGGTTCAGGCAACGCGAGATTGGCGCTGTCTTTGGAGACCAGACGATCCGTAACCACGGGCTGAGCGGGCACAAAATGCGCAAAACGATCCTGTCGTACCGGCGATACCGTCGCCGGAGGAATATAGACCGTATTGGAACGCAGCAGGGTTTCGAGTCCTTTTGCGTGACGGTACACCAACTCCACACACAGATTACGATCGTGCCAACTGGTGTTAACGTAAAATTCACGACTCAGCGGGTCACAGCTGAGCAACTCATAATTGTGGGCGTTTTCGCCGTTATACATCACGCCTGTGACGTCGGAAACTTTGAGCATAAAAACGTCGGGAGCCCGGTTCAGAATATCTTTGACATCGGCTTCTAATGGGGTATCAAAGTCCCAGTACACATAAAAGCGAAAGGGATCAATGGGCAGGGCCACAAGCTCTTTTTCCGCGTAAAAATCAGGCAATTCAATGTCTTCATCTTTTTCTAAGATATAGTCATCGTGAGTGCCCTTGTGCACAAATCGGGAGGGACTGAACAAATAACGCAAACGGTGCTCTTCATAAGCTTTTCGTTCGGCGGCACGACGGGCTTCCACTTCCTGTTCGCGTGTCAGGATGCTTTTTTTGGCAGGAGTCTGAGCGGTTTTCGGGGCGACACTCCTGGTTTCGGGTTTTGTGGGTTTTGCGGGGCGGGTAAATTTTTGAATTAACTGCTCCAGGCGCGCAGAGGCAGATTGTTCAGGGGTAACCTTGCGCTGAAGGGAGCGGCGAATGGCGCGACGCAGCTTGGAGGGTGATTTACGGTAATAATGTTTGATTTTTAAATGGCGTCCTATTTGACGCAGCGTGCGGCTACTCAAAGCGCGCAGGGGGTCTTTTTCGGGGGTGCTCATAACTCTTATGATCTCCTCTGTCTTGAGTCAGATTCATCTCTATTGTAACCGATCTAAGTTAATAAAGGATTCGCTAAAATTAAATAAAACCTTAACTTTTATTGCAAATCCACCCGTTTACGTGGGTAGGGGTTATGCTATAAATATGAAATCACATTTTGCAACAAGCTCTTAAAGCTTTAGTAAAGAAGGGACAACGTATGTGTTTAGTGGTCTGGGGATGGAAAGTTCACCCTGAATACCCTCTTATTCTGATCGCCAATAGAGACGAGACCTACCGCCGCCCCACACAGCCGCTTGGCCCGCTGGAAGATACTTCTCCCACGGTGTATGCAGGCCTCGATCAGAAAGCAGGCGGCACCTGGGCCGGCATTACCGAACAGGGGCGTTTTGCAGCACTCACCAATTTTCGTCAGCCATCGGAAAAAGTACCGACCGAAGCACGAAGCCGCGGTCATCTGGTCAAGGATTATCTCACGGGACGTCAGTATCCAGACGCCTATTTGGAGCATCTGGAAACAGAGGCCCAGGATTACGCAGGCTTTAATTTGCTCGTGGGCAATAGGAAGCAATTGCTGTACTACTCTAACCGGGGAGAACGTCCGCGAGCACTGCGCCCGGGTATTTATGGCCTGAGCAACGGATTGCTTCACAGCGGCTGGCCCAAGGTAGAGGAGTCTCGCGTGGCCTTTACCCACATTATTTCTCGCCGCAAACCCAACTTTGAGCAACTTTTTCAAATGATGCAAAACGCGCGTGAATACCCCACACAGCTTCTGCCAGACACCGGTTTACCTCTGGAACAGGAAGCGGCCCTTTCACCGGCTTTCATTCAAACCGAGAACTACGGCACCCGCTCGTCACTGCTGATGGTGGTGGATCACAAACAGCAGGCAACGGTGGTTGAAAAAACGTACACGCCCGGTCAGGTTCCCATACAGGTCAGCGAAGAAAAGCAGTTTTCCTTTGACCTTAAGCCCTGAGCGCTTCGTTAATTTCCATGGCCTTTAAAATAGCGTCAGCGGCCCCTCCATTTTCCACGTGCCCCGCGCGATAACGGGCCACCTCAAACAGGAGCGGGTCGGCGTTTTCCATGGCTACCGGGTAGCCCACCATGTGCAACGCGCTCAGATCGTTTTGCCCATCTCCCACCATCATGGTGCGGGCCAAAGAAGTCCCGAGAATGTCACTAGCAAGGGTTTCAATGGCACTACATTTATTCACACCCGCAGCGGTCACACTCACAAAATGGGCTCCTGGTACAGAAGGAGAAGTGGCTGAAGCATAGTTAAGATCTGCGGGTGCTGTGGCTAAAACCTGTTCCAGTTGCGCAGAGGTAACGACCCACTGGGCCCGCACCGGCTGCCCCTTTAATTCAGTGCGGGCACGGGGAATATGCTCTACCCCGATGAGCCCCGCATGATCCACAGCCAATTGGAGAGACTCCCCTTCCACGGCATCACAGGTAAAATCTTCGCCACTATACCATTCTAAAACCCAGCCGTGTTGCGCCTGCAAATCACACAATTGCTGGATCTGTTCAGCGGTGAGAGGATGAGACTTTTCCTCGCCTGTGGGCAAGTGGTATAAACTGGCACCGCCCTGGAAAATATGCCACCCCTGTGGGTCAAGGGCTTCAGCATAACCTTTGGTGGGCCCGAGGCCTGGCCTTCCGGTGCAAATGGCAAGATGAATCCCCGCCTGCTGAGCCTTTCTGGCGGCCTGCCACACCCGCTCATGAATTTCCGGGGACTGACCAATGAGGGTGCCGTCCACGTCCAGGCAAATCAGGTCTATTTTTTTCACAGAGATTCTCCTTACAGGGTATTTTCTATTTTTTGCTTGAGCTGCTTTGCGGGCCCGAAATCCGGGTTGCGCCGCAAACAGAGTTCCAACATCTGCTGTGCTTTTTGATGGGATTTGTTTTCATAGTATACCCGTGCCACATAGCAGATAAAATGTTCTTGCTCAAAATTCTGTAGCGCGTCTTCCAACATCATCAGGCCGTGGGCATCTGCGGGCAAATGCTCATACAACCCCATCAGTAAACTGGCATCCTGCTGAGCAAAAGCGCCTACCCATAAAAACGCTGCCGCAATCTGAGGGCCGTCCACTTCTATACGATGCCAGAGCAGGTCACAAAAATCCCGCAAGAAATGGGGCTCCTGCCCCAATCGCCGAAACACCTCATGATCCAGATCCGGAGGCAAACGCTCGGGCAATAAATCCATTTGCCCGGCCTGATACAATAACGCCGTTTCTAAAATATAGCTCCAGGTACCATCGTGTTCCGCGGGCAAATTCTGCGTAAAAATATCCAGCGCCGTATGCTGAATTTGCACACTTTGCCCCAGTAATGCCAGCTCACAAAGCTTAAAGTACGGATTGGGAAAGTCAATCTCACCCAGCAAATGTGCCGGCGGCTCTCCTAAGGCCTGAATCCAGTTATACAAATGCTTTATGGCGGCTTCCAGGTGTTCCCGCTGGGTTCGCATATCTCCCTTGTGCTGGTGGAAATCACGAGATTCCAGAGTCACCAGTGCCGCGTACAAGCGTGATGATTGCTGGCAGTAAGGTGTTTTAAGCGGCTGGTTTTGATGCATAAAACTTTTTTCAAAAGAAGCTTTCGCTTTGGCGTTCTGATGCTGTTGAAGTAAGTCCATGCCGTGGTAATACCAGTAATCGGGATGGTTCAGGCCATACTTTTGTAAATCCTCATGTAACCAGGGGGTCAAAGGCTGTTTGAGCAAAAAAGCCTGCTCCAGACAGTTCAACAACGCCGCCTGCATCTCATAAAAGACGTCCTTTGTAACGTCTTTTAAATGCCGAATCAAGTAGCTGGACACGCTCAGCGCACTGTGATGATCGCCCACCCGATGATAAAGCCGCACGGCCTCCAGACGACTGCGCACGTCCGTTTGCTGACTGAGCACTTCCGCCCGGCGACATAGATAAGGAGACTGTGCTCCCCCATGATTCAAGGACTGGGTTTGCTCAATCACACCCTGAGTAAGGGTTTGCGCGTAGAGTTTTTGTTCAGGATTGGCAATACGCAGTGTGGGTTCCGTCTCAAAACGCACCCAGGGATGAACCGGGAACATGCGGGTTTGTACACTCACCTTCTGATCCGGGGTGATATGTTTAAATCCGAGCAGAGGAAGTCCCGGAGCCGGCACCCAGCGCTCCTGCTGCAAAAAGTGAATACAGGTGGTGGACAGAATTTCCCCTGCTTCCAAAAATAAAAACCAGCCTGATTCCAGAGTTTGCAAATGGTCATTGAGGCAGCGGGCGTGATCCAGCGGCGTAGTGGCTGTTAGCAATTGAATATGTTGCAGCGTCTCCGGCAACGTCAGGGGTGCTGTGGGGTCTGTTAACACCGACAGTTCCACCTGTTGAAAGCTCAGAAGATTTTCCAGCGTGGTAAACAAAGGCCCCATTTCTCCCTGAAACAGAATGCAAATATGCAGGGCCTCTGGCTGCGGGGGGTGAAAATCTGGCACCGTTGACACCTGAGAGGTTTTCCAGGGAGTTATTTCAGAAGCATGGGCGGGAAAACGGGTCCGTAAAACATGGTGGTAAGCTGCTGACAGCGTGGGCCGGCTGGTTTTAAGGGCATGGCTGAGCAAATGCAAAAACTCCGGGTAATGCCACTGTTTTTTTTCCACCTCGGCACACATCTCTAAAGCGTGTTGACGGCTGAGTTTGGGCAGCAAGAGCGGGTAAATTTCCGGCGACTCCGGCAACGCCCGCTGCAGAGATTCAAGCAGAGCCAGCTGACGCAAACCCGTTTGTTCTTCAGCGGTATCCCAACGTTCCAGGGCCTCATCCAGCTCGATCAAAAACTCCTGCCCATCGGGGTTCTCAAAAGGATCGGGGTGCCAGGCGGGCACATTTAAATCACAGGCACTCATCATAAAGAGAGGCAACTGTCCCCGGGGCTGTAGCCACTCTTGTAAGGTGGGAATTTGCTCGCGATGAAACAACAAACAAGGGGGAAACACTTTTGGCTCGTGGGTTTCTAAGCGGGTCTGTCCCAGCGCATGAAACGCCTGCTGCTGATAAATTCGTTCTGAGAAAGGCAAGGCCGTACTGGGCAATAAATGAGGTGAGATCCAGGTCCACTCTTCACTGGCCTCAAACCACTGACTCAAATGGGCCGGATCCCAGATCAGCTCGTCTTCAAACCAGAGAATATGGTCGGCTCCGTAACGATGCTGCAACTGTGCTAATAAAAGTTGTGCCGGGTGAAACTGCAGAGGATAGTGCAAAATATCGCAGGTGAGGCCCATCTGGTGAAACAAGTGAGGCGTAATCAGGGGCTGACCGTTATTGAGCACGGTCAAATGAAAGCGGGTTTGCTGCTTCAAATGCTTCAAAACGCGCCGAAAAGGCGCGTGGGGTGTGGGAATATGGTTCATCACCAAAAAAACTTGAAGCATACGGTACAAGTATATCGCCTGTGCTGTGCAAAGAGAATGTTATTGGGAGACAATACCCTGCAAACGCAATTATCTTAATGAAGAAAAACAAAACCCGCTGAACGTACAAAATCAAGGGTACGCAAATGATTAATAATGGGAATGAGATCCGTTTCTTTTGAAAACGTGTAGGTTTGCAGAGAATAACGCAGAGGAATATACCCTTCATAAAGTCGGGCAATGGCAGCATGATCAGTAAGGACTTCTGCCTCTGTCATATCTCCGACTGAGTCGTACACCCCAAGCATCTGATTGGACTTCAAGTAAGCAGAAAGCTGTGCCGCGGCGCGGGGGTGCGTTTTAGAATAAACACCACAACCTTCTTTTAAACGTAAATTGTACTCATCTCTGAGGTGTACAGAAATAACCCCGGGCTGAATCCCTTTGTCAAAGTATTCCTTGGGAGATGCTATATATGCCTGAGGGAATTTCATAATGGGATAGTCTATAAAGGTTTTTCCTGAAGGCTTTTCAGGACGAAGTGTGCGCATTAAAGGAGCAACGTAAGGATCCTCCGGTAACTCCATTTTTAAAGGAGCCAAAACGAGTGCTTCCCCGAGATAGAAAGTAGGCCGTCGTCTGGAAAAAATTTCAGACCTTATTTCCGACGGAAAATTTGTTTCTGAATGAAACGTTTCAACAGATGAATTATCTGCAATTTCACTGATTAAAGGAGTCTGACAACTCACTAAAAAACCCACAAATAACATGACACAATACGCCTTCAAATACATCTGACGGTATTCCATTACGGCCTCCATGAATGCCTGATAGCCTCAGGACGTTCAGCAAAAACAAAAGTTCCGCATGAGTCTCTATATCATTCAGAGAAGGCCTTTTCCCGTTTAGAAAACCGTTCCCGAATCAACGGGTATCCGCATAATGATACCGACAGGAAACAATACAGATACCATTTTCTCAGGCATCTAAAAGGTCATGTGTCTCTGTTTGTCCTTTTTTATGAGCTTCAATCCCTCGCATCAGGTGGGCAGCATTGTGGGAGTTGCTGAGCAAGTACATGGTTTCCATAAGAAACCTTCTTTAAGCACTACTTCCTGTACCTAATCATGAAGGATTTGAACTGGTTTTACAATTTCTCCCACAAAATTTTCAGAGGATACGACTCAGTTACTTGCAGAGAGCTCTATGCTCATAGTAGCTTCCAGAACCAGAAAATAGACGAAGTTTTTATTTGACGATAAGCACTCGGAAAAGAACGGAGTAAACGGACCAGGCTTACAAAAGGTAACGGTAATAGGATACTTCGACAAAACCAAAGGCTTGTTCACCATTTTGCCTTCTGTCCAGAGGAACTCGTATCTATCCTGAGTAATGTCTTCAGAAGGAATGCGCATTTCAAAGGCAGGCCCATTCCAGTAAATTCTGGCAGGATTTTTGAGGCCAAAATCTGGAGAAGAAATGAAAGGAACCAATTTTCCCCGAAATGACAAATAGTCCCGCCATTCTTTCGATATGTGCGTCACCCTTCCTCGAACAATAACATCGAAATTGTGGGTCAAGACCGCAGGCAGTAGCAATAGGCCCTGTCCTCTTTCCAGATCATTCCGGGGTGCGCCATTATGGGTGTAGTAATTATGATAAAAAGCGCGACTTAACTGATACTCAATCTGCTTTAAAACCTGCTCAAATTCAGATACTCGTGTTCGTATGTCAGGCAGCGCTGATTTTCTATCCGGCACTGCCTCTTCAGGTTTATCCAATCGAGAAGAAATCACTCCGAGAATGTATCTCAAACAAGACAATCGCTCTTCCAAGTATTTACGGTATTCCATTTGAGCATCAGCATATCTGAAGTTGTAGATTTCCAGCCCACAAGACCAGCTTTTGATTTTTAAGTCTGGAAATAACCACTGGCCAAATTGCTCAAGATACGTTAATTCCTTTTCAACCCACGTCATTCGCTCGTGTAGAGCATCCATAATTTGCAAAGGCGACACCTGTTTTTGAGGAATATCTAAAAGCGGATTATATGCTAAAGCAATACCCGAGTATGACGGCAACAGCAAAGCGCAGAAAATGATGTAATTAAACAGCTTATTCATGAATATATTCCTTGAAATATTCACATAGCAGTTCTCTGCTTGCCACAGCAAGACTAAGAGGAGTCATAGTTAAGGTAGCTTTGTCGTTTATAGACACACCTTTTTCTAGAAGGTAGTTTGTAACATCAAGACCTCTGGAAAGCTCTTTATGACTTTCCAAATTATTTTTAATTTCATCTTCTGATAAGCCTTTGTGATATAGCTCCATATAACTGTACTCAAAACCTTCTATAGCTTCATGTAGCAAATTACCCCGGTTTTTATCAGTACAAAGCAAACCTGCTCCGTATTCCACCAAAAGCAATAGCGTGGTAAGAGCATTTTCCTCGACAGCCACGAAGGATGGAGGAAGTAGAAAATAGGGGTTGTAATGCGGAGAGACTCCGTGTTCCAAAAGACGCTTTATTTCAGGCAAATTTGTTTCACGTACAGCTGTAGCGAACTTTTTCTCTAAATCAGGATCTTTTTTAGATGAATCTAATGACATATTTAATCGACCTCCCTGTTTTACTCTCAAAGTAAGCTAACAACAAAAGCCAACATCAGCAAGATTCACCAGTCAAAGAAGGTGTTCATGAATAAGGGGGAATCCGCAAAGGGCCGCGCGCAGGACGCGCAAGGTGGCCCTTTGTGTCTTAGCGACAGAGCCTCACGGATGAGGCGGCGGAGCGTCCCCCGTTTTATGAACGCCTTCGCCCCTTTAGGAAACCCCACCCACACTGCTACAATACCCCTATGCTAGAAGTACAAGATCTTACCGTCGCCTTTGGCAACCGCACCCTGTTTGAAGACGTCAACTTACAACTTTATCCCGAACACCGCTACGGATTGGTGGGCGCCAATGGCGCAGGCAAATCCACATTTCTCAAAGCCCTCACGAGCCAGATGCAGGAATTTTCCGGCCAGATTCTGATGCCCACAGGCATTAACGTGGGCGTGCTGGAACAAGATCATTTCCAATACGAACAACAAAGCCTACTCACCACCGTGCTTCAGGGACGCCAAAAACTCTGGGATGCCCTTGAAACCCAGAAAGTCCTGAGTCAAAAAACAGATTTCACTCCCGAAGACACCGAAGCCTATACACAAGCTCAGGGAATCATTGAACAAGAAAACGGCTACGCCGCTGAAAGTGAAGCTGCCCGCCTGCTAAGCGGACTCGGTTTGCGCGCTGTCCAGCACGAAGGGCCCCTGTCTGCCCTTTCAGGAGGTTACAAACTGCGCGTTCTCATGGCCCGTTTGCTCTTTAGCAATCCCGAAATTTTGCTATTAGACGAACCCACCAACCACCTGGACTTGTATGCCATTAAATGGTTGGGAGAATACCTGAGTCAGTACCGGGGCCTGCTCGTGGTCATTTCTCACGATCGCACCTTTTTAAATGAAGTGTGCACGGATATTCTCGATGTGGATTACGGCACCCTCAAGATTTATAGCGGCAACTACGATCGTTTTATGGAAACCAAAGCCTTGCTGGCAGAGCAACTGGACAAAGAAATCGAAAAACAGGCGGTGATCAGAGAAGAAACCGAACGCTTTATTAATCGCTTTCGCGCCAAGGCCACCAAGGCCTCTGCGGTGCAATCCCGCGTCAAAATGCTCGAAAAAATGGAAAATCTGGTAAAAAAGCCCTCCTCACGCCGATACCCCCACTTTGGTTTTGAAACCGCCCAGCGCTCCGGAACGGTGGTGTTGAGAGCCAAGGGTATTTCTAAATCCTTCAGCACCCATCAGGTACTCAACGACGTCACCTTTGAAGTGGAGCGCGGAGATCGTATTGCGCTCATTGGCCCCAACGGGGTGGGCAAATCCACCCTTTTAAAAATCATGGTGAACGCTGAAGAAGACGCTCTCACCGCCGATGCGGGTTCTGTGGAATGGGGACACCAGACCGATGTGGGCTACTTTCCTCAGGATTATCACCAGATTTTGCCCCATGACGAAACGCCCTATAGCTGGCTGGCAGGACAGGCCCTGGGTCAGCCAGAGTCAGAATTGCGCAAGCTGCTCGGCAGAGCTCTCTTCACCGGAGAGCAGGTGAAGCATAAAATTTCTACCCTGAGCGGGGGTGAGGCGACGCGACTGGTCTTTTCGCGCCTGATGCTGCGACAGGACAATGTGTTAATTCTGGATGAGCCCACCAACCACCTGGATATGGAAGCCATTGATGCTTTGGCAGAAGCCGTCAATCAGTTTAAAGGCACCCTGATTTGTGTCAGCCACAACCGCTATTTTGTGGAAAATATTGCCAACCGCGTGCTCGAACTGACGCCTGAGGGTTTTAACGACTTCAGAGGCACCTATACAGAGTATTTACAACAACAGGGCGTGGATCATCTGGAAGTGACGCACGCGCCCAAAACCGTCAGCGATGAAGCGCTCCAGCAAAAGGCCCAGAACCAGCGCAACTACGAAGAACAAAAAAAACAACAGCGCCAGTTGCGTGCTCTGGAGCGCAAAATCCCCGAATTGACGACCCGCTGCGAATCCCTGGAAACCGAGCTAGAGAAACTAACGGCGGCCCTGGCGGAAGCCTACATTTCAGGTACAGCCAAAGAACAACGAGAAACCCTGGCAAAGCAAGAGTCTACTCAGGCAGAATTGGATCAATGCTATGCGGATTGGGAAGAAGCAGAACTGGCTTATGAGGCTTTATCTGAGGAGGTGGCATCATGAGACAGCTGGCACTCTTACAGGGAGAAAACATCATTAAGCGCTTCACGTTGGACAAAGACGCCTATACCATTGGCCGCAGCAAAGATACGGATCTCACCTTTGACCATGCCAAGGTCTCCCGTACCCACGCCCGCTTGTTTCGAGAAAACGATGAATACGTCATTCAAGATCTGAATTCCACCAATTATGTATTTGTTAACGGCCTGCGCATCAAGCAAAAACAGCTGGCGGTTAACGACCGGGTGCAAATTTCTAGTGAGGTGGATCTGATCTATCTGGAACACACTCCAGCCCCCGCGGATCAACATCACACGTTAATGGACGTCCAAAAACATTTTGTGCACAAGGACGATCTGGCACGTTTAAAAAAGGTGACTCAATCTATTGTGCTCCACAATCGGCTGGACACGATTTTGCAACAAATACTCAAAGAAGGCCTGGCACTCACCAAAGCAGAGCGGGGCATGATTGTCCTGACCGATGGCACAGAAAACATTCTCTGGAAATACGCCAGCACCCACGGTATTGATAAAGACAAAGCCGAAGCCGGTGAAGAAGTGTCTCACTCCATACTCACAGAGGCCCTTAAAACCCATAAGGTGGTGGTGCGCGTCAACGAGTCCAAAGCGGCCAAACAAGAAGCCGCCGTCTCTGAAAGCATGATGTCTCTCAAAATCTTTTCGGCCATGTGTGCTCCTCTGATGTTGAATAATCACACGGAGCAAAAAGTCATCGGCCTGTTTTACATTGACGCACGCCAGCTTATGAATCATTTCACAGAAGTAGATCAATTTCTCTTTGACTATCTGGCGGATCATGCGGCGATCGCTATTTTTAACGCCAAGCGCTATGCGGATCAGCAGGCAGAAATCCAGCGCTTACAGCTGCTCAATGCCGATATCGAAAAACGCTGTTCAGCCCTGGACTCTCAGTACCAAAAGTTGCTCGCTCAAATCGCGCAGGACACCCACGGAAGTGTTTCATCCCCCGGTCCAGAAACCGCTCAAACCTATAGTGCAGGCGGTGTAGTGGTCAACACCTCTGGCGAAATACTGCTGGTCAGTCAGCACGGCAGCTCCTGGTCTCTGCCCAAGGGTCATATGGAAGTGGGAGAAGACCCGGAAACCACTGCTCGCCGCGAAATTCACGAAGAGTCAGGCATTTCTGAATTGAAGCTGATTCAGTCTCTGGGGTCATATCAGCGCACAGCTCTCAATGCACAAGGAAAAGAAGATGCTTCAGAAATTAAAACCATTTCCGTTTATCTCTTTGACACCCCACAAATGCAGTTACAGCCCCGGGACAAAGAGAATCCGGAAGCCCGCTGGCTGTCTCCTGTGGAAGCGGTCAAAACCCTGACCCACACCAAAGACCAGCTGTTTTTAAAGGGCGTTCTGCCCACGGTGATCGCTTATATTGAGCAAAAAAAAGAAAAGAACGCGGTGTAATTTCCCGATAAAAGAAACTTTTTTGGTTTCTTTGCGTCCTTTTCTTTATGAGCTTACTCTTTTCCTGGGCCCAACCCCTGTCTTTTGTGGCAGTGGGCTGTTTTCTGGCCTATCTCTACTGGCAAAATAAGCGCTACGCCGCCTGAAGTTCTTTTGAGCGGGGGCTGCTCAAAAACTGGAATTGATAGCCCCGCACAAAGGTTTTTTTACGGGTCAGGCCCTCATCATCCTGCCAGCTGTCAATGCGCAGCGCACCGGCCACTGATACCAGCGCCCCTTTCTGGGCATACTGCGCTAAAATATCTGCCTGGCGATCCCAGAACTCACACTTAACCCAGTCCACCATTTGCTTGCCTTCACGGCTTTTTCCGGGGCGTTGAACGGCCAGAGAAACTTCTGCCACGGCGGTTCCATTTACATAACGTAAGGTTTCCTGAATGCTATTGCCGACACGTCCGATAAGTACGATTTGATTATTTGATGACATAATTTTTAATTTCCAAAATTCTATAGTTTAAATTTGAGTTGAACAAAAAAGCCGGCCTTTTTAATTCAGGAGGCGTGCGCCTCACGTTTTCTACTATAGCCATTTTGACCGCCTATCGGCAAGAGCAAAACCCGCATTATGACAGGCTTTCTGTTCATAAGGGTGTTCGTTAAGTTAGTGTTCGTTAAGTCAAAAAAAAAGCGGATGAAGTGTATTCATCCGCAAGCGTAGAGATTGAAAAAAAAACTTGTATTAGGGCCTAGAAACGACGGCCGTTGTTGTTACCGTAGCCCACGGGCTGCTGGTAAGCGGGTTGAGCATAACCACCCTGGGGATAGGCTTGTTGAGGTGCGCCGTAAGCGCCGTACTGTTGAGGCTGACCATACTGCTGTTGAGGAGCACCGTAGGCACCTACGGGAGCGCCATAGCTTCCTACAGGAGCGCCACCACCGAAGGCCGCGCCGGCCGCACCAGGTACACCCATGGCACCGTCAGCAGGACCAAACTTGATGATTTTAGAACCTTTGCTGTTCTCGCCGAAGTCAGATACATAAACGTTGCCGCTTTCGTCAAGAGCGATACCGAAGGCTTTGCTGGCACCGTGAGCAAACTGGGCGGTGAGTTGACCGTTAGAGAAACGCTTGACGTTGCTTTGCTCCAGTACGTACACATCGCCGTTGCGACCGTCACCGGCCACGTCGATAGCACCGGTTAAGCCCTGGCTAATCACGTCGCGGGCCTGTCCGTTCATGGCGTCTACCATGCCGATACGCTGTCCGTTAACAAAGTATGCGTTACCGCGAGAATCAACACCAACACCAGCGGTGGTGGTCAGTCCATTCATGGGGGTACGACCGGCACCGGTCATGCTGCCGCGCTCTAACTGGCCGTTAGCAGCCATGAATAAACCGGCGTTATTACCGGCGATGTCTACAGCGCCGCTGCCTTTAAGCTCTTTGATGTCGCCACCGGAGGTTTTGAGAGAGTACAGTCCTTTGCTGCTGTCTACAGCGTAGAGGTTACCACCGCTTACGGCAACGCTCATCAGCGTGCTGTCGAGTTTGTGGCGAAGACCGAGAATGCTAGAGCCGAGGTTTTTTTCGATTTTTCCAGAAGTGGCGTTCATTTTGAGAACGGTGCCTTTGCGAGAAATACCGCTTTTATCAACAGCAGCGATAAATACGCTTCCACCACTGACGGCAATACCGCGAGCTTGCCAGTCATGGGTCAGAGAGTCATCAACTTTGTATTCACCAATCTTGGGGTTAGGCTGACCGGTAGGCTGCGCAGGAACGCCAAAGTTAGGGTTGCCGCCAATGCCGCCAGCGGGAGGCTGATAGGGGTCTTGACCGGGATCACTGTATATGGGGTCTTGAAATCCAGCGCCGGGATCGGCGATAGCGCCGGTGTCACCACCGGGAAGAGGAGCAGCAGCCAGGTCGTTGGGATTTTGGCTGCCGGGGGTACGACCGCCGCAGCTGCTGAATAAAAGGGCGGCTGCAATTGAGGTGGTGATGAGTTTGATCACTTGGCTCTGTTTCATTGTTTTTTTCTCCTCGGTAATCTATACGCTGTTGATAATTCTATTATGCACGATCAAGACTAAATACTTGTGATGGTTTGGTTAAGGGTGATTTAAACTGTCATAAATCTTGCATTAAGGCATGCACAGCACTCGTCTCAGGTATAATGATAGCCCAATATATTTAATGTAGAAATAGGAATATCCATGCCCGATTCACAGTTACTTCCCTCTATTTTTGAACATGCCAACGCCGCCAGAGACAGTCTCTTTGCGCAGACTAAAATTCGCCCGGAATATGCCGTGGTGCTGGGCTCAGGCATTCAGATCTTTGAAGATCTTGAAGATATGGAAGTGGTGCCCTTTTCGAATATTGAGGGTTTTCCACAGGCCTCTGTAAAAGGTCATAAAGGAGAAGTCACCCTGGGCCGTTATAAAGGCAAAGACATTGCTATTTTTCGGGGCCGACTGCATCGCTACGAGGGTCATCCGTGGCGACACGTGGTGTTTCCTCAAACACTGATGCATGCCATGGGCATCAAAAAGATCATTATGACCAACTCTGCGGGGGGGCTCCATTTTTACCTGACCCCCGGTGATCTGGTGCTGGTACGCGACCACATTTACTTCTACACCCCGGATCAAGAGGAGCGCGCTGCCCTCTATCAACAGGCGGGTGCTCGACAATTATTTAGCTATAGCCCCGAAATGATTGCTGCCGCCACAGAAGCAGCAAAGGCCGCCGACGTTAATTTGCGACACGGTACCTATTTGGGGTTACTGGGCCCTACCTATGAAACCCCCAGAGAAATTCTCATGTTCCGTGATATGCAGGCCACCGTGGTGGGCATGTCCACCGTTCCCGAAGCGCTCTGGGCCCACGCCCTGGGCATGGAAGTCATGGCCGTCTCCTGTGTGACCAACGTGACCCACAAAGTGGAAGCACTGGCCAGCACCTCCCATGAAGAGGTGGTGGAAGTAGCTCAGGAAGCTTCCATGCGCTTAGAGCGACTGCTGCGCACGCTCATTCCCACCCTTTAGGGTTAAAAATCCCATGTCATCCAATCTTGAACCCCTTACCCAACGCCTTCAGGCTCCTCAGGCACGGATTCTGATCATTACAGGAGCCGGCATTTCCGCAGAAAGTGGTATCTCCACGTTTCGCGGGGCGGGTGGCTACTGGAATCGTTTTCGCGCTGAAGATCTCGCGTCTCCAGACGGGTTTTCCAGAGATCCTGAATTGGTATGGCAGTGGTATATGGAGCGACGTGAAGCGCTGAGACAGGCCAAACCCAACGCCGGACATCACGCCCTGCGAGAACTGTGTGAACACGTGGATCACGTCACGCTGGTCACCCAAAACGTGGACGGCCTGCACGGGGTGGCAGATCGTTCTAAATTTCAGGATTATATAGAAATCCACGGAAATATCTGGCGCGTTAAATGCTGCCGCACAGGAAAAACCTGGGCGCACCCGGAACCCTTTCAGGCGAAAGTTCCCCACTGTCAATGTGGCGCAAAACTTCGCCCTGACGTGCTCTGGTTCGGAGAAACCTACAAACAAGATGACATGCACCGGGCCCTCAAAGCCGCCCGTCGGGCCGACTGTATTTTGATTGTGGGTACGTCTGGAATGGTGTGGATTGTTTCGGGACTGCTAACAGAGGCAAAACCAGAGGCCTATACAGTGGAGTTTAATCTGGAAACCACCGATTTGAGCACCCGCGTGCACCAGAGCATTGTGGGGCCTTCAGGAAAAACGCTTCCCGCGCTACTGGACATATTGAGGAAAAACCCATGAAACACTTTTTTGCTTTTTTATTTTCTGTCCCGCTGCTCTTCACAAACTCGTTCATGACACCGGAGGCTGGCGCTAAAAATCAGTGGGCTGTGGAACTGGGATCCAGTTTTGTATTCCGCAATGCATATCCACAGGTTAAGGTGGGCTATTTACTCAATGATGTATTTGAGGGATTGGAGATAGGTGCTCTATACGGCGCGGGCATTGATAATTTTCAGCTGCTGTCTCATACCGGGGGCATTCACGTAAAGCAACATATCTTAACCTCGGGCTACTTTCAGCCCTTTCTACAAGCTGGCGTGATGGGCGCCTTTCGTTCCGGTGACACCCTGACACCTGATGTGACCACTTTGTTTGGTGCAGCGGTGGGCGCGGGGGCTGACGGCCAGATTTATGGACCCTGGGGGTATCACGCCAGCGTCCATCTGGTGTTTCCCGATATCTATAGCCGCAGTCCCTTTGTGTTTCGCCCTGAGCTCAACATTCGTTACGTGTTTTAGTCGTCCTTACGGGACACTTCGTGACTTAATTTGAGGGCCTTTGACCCGTCCTCCTGCTCAATGAGCAGTGCCAGGTCGCCACTTTCTCCTTTTCGAGTCACCTCATTGCCATCAAGTGTTTTTGTCACCTCATGATCATAGGTTTCTGTGACCGTTCCCGTGGCGGTGCCCTGTCCCCATTCCCATTTGACTTCTGTACCTTCTCGAATCATAAAGCTGCTCCTTTGTTTTTTTTAGCATAGAAACAGACAAACTTCAGAAGCGCTCAAAAAAGTATTAAAGTTCTTCTTTGCGATACAGCATTTGCATCAGAGGAAGCGTAAAAACTGCGCTGATGACAATACTGGCGTAGTATTCCATTTGAAAGGTGTCAGGCACGGCCAGATAGCCCACAAACACTGCCGGGCCAGCAAATAAGAACACAATCATACAGAGAATCAGGATCTTGTACCACTTCAACGCTTTCGCCTGTAACACCATTAAAAAAGTGACTCCCACCCCCAAAATCAGGTGCATCCCCAGATAGTAGGGAATACTCTCATAAATAAAAATGTCGATATAGCTTTCGTCGGGCCAGAAAAACCGTGTAGACAACACACTCAACAGCACAGGCGCAAACAAAAGAGCCACGTCTTTATAGGTTTTTGGAAAGGCTTCTCGGATAAATTGAAAGGCATAAATCGTATAAATGGGCAGGCTGAGATAATAGAAAAACATGCGCTCCATTTTTAAAAAAGTTTCAGAAAAACCCGACACATCTCCCATAATTTGTAAATAGACGGCTGCACCAATAGGCAAAAGCAGCTCAATAAGGATGTACAGATAGGTAAAAAATTGACGCAAGGCTTCAGGAAGCAGCATAGACCTTATTTTAGTGCAAAACCTTTCAAGAGTCCTGTACACTGACCACATATTCTAAACAAGGAGCCCTACTATTATGTCAATCAATAACCCCTGGCACGATCTTTCCTATGGTGATAACGCCCCCGAAAGCGTGACCGCAGTGATTGAAATCCCCAAAGGATCTCGTACCAAATACGAACTCGACAAAGAGAGCGGCATGCTCATTCTGGATCGCATTCTCTATTCTTCGGTGTACTATCCTGCAAATTATGGATTTATACCCCGCACCTATTGCGATGACAAAGATCCGTTGGATATTCTGGTGCTGTGTTCTCAGGATATTGTTCCCATGTGCCTGGTAGAATCCCGTCCCATTGGTGTTATGCACATGATTGACGGTGGCGAAGATGACGATAAAATTATTGCCGTGGCCAAAAACGACATGGCGTTTAGTCACATTAACGACATTCAGGACTTAGGCCCGCATTTGATGAAGGAAGTGTGCGACTTTTTCAAAGAGTATAAACGTCTTGAAAACAAAAAGGTGGAAGTCAGCGAACCGGAAGGACGCGAAGCTGCCATTAAAATCATCAATGAAAGTATTGAATTGTACAAAAAAACGTTCTAAAGCAGCTCCATTTGACTTGCTTTTTAAGGGATGGCTGTGGTTACACTTGAGAGTGTACACAGTCATCTTTTTTAGTTTAAAGGCAGTAGGCAATTTATTATGGACCATATTCAACATCTCAAAGATTGGGTTCCCAATTACAATCCCGAGCATCCGCTCGTTATTGCAGGCCCCTGTAGCGCTGAAAGCGAAACCCAGGTACTCAAAACTGCTCAGGCCCTCTCTCAATTCCCTCAGGTGAGCTACCTGCGCGCGGGCATTTGGAAACCCCGCACCCGTCCCAATACCTTTGAGGGCGTTGGCGAAGCAGGATTGCCCTGGCTCAAACTGGCCCGCCGTGAAACAGGTTTGCCCATTGCCACCGAAGTGGCCAACGCCCGTCACGCAGAACTGGCTTTGAAGTACGAAGTAGATCTGGTGTGGATTGGCGCGCGCACCACCGTAAGCCCTTTTGCGGTGCAGGAAATTGCAGAGGCGCTGCAAGGCACCAATATTCCCATTCTGGTTAAAAACCCCATGAATGCCGATTTAAGCCTGTGGCTGGGTGCCATTGAGCGTTTCACCAATTTAGGACTCACCAAATTGGGAGCCATTCACAGAGGTTTTTCGTCGTATCAGCCCAGTGAATACCGCAATTTACCCCTCTGGCAACTGCCTATGGAACTCAAGCGCCGCTACCCAGATTTGCCCCTGATTTGCGATCCCAGCCATATTGCCGGGCAACGTGACATGATTTATCAGGTGTCGCAGAAAGCCATGGATCTGGACATGGACGGTTTGATGATTGAAACCCACCCTGATCCCGAAGTGGCGCTGAGTGACGCCAAGCAACAGGTTACCCCTCAAATGCTTCAGGATACTTTATCCCGCGTGGCGGTACGTAACCCCTCGGTAGAAAACCCTGATTTCCACAACGAATTGTCAGAACTTCGCGTGCTGATTGACCGTATTGATCAGGATATTATAGAAGCGCTGGCCCATCGTATGCAGGTGGTGGAAAAAATTGGAAACGCTAAAATTCGCAGTGGTGTCACTGCCCTTCAGGTGTCTCGTCTGGATGCCATTCTCAAAAAGCAAATGGGAAAAGCCAGCGAAATGAACATTAACCCTGAACATATTCAGGATATTTATCGCACCATTCACGAAGAGTCAGTGCGCATTCAAACAGAGATGATGCGAGAGTCCAGAGGCCTCAATACAGATTCGTGAATATTGGTGTCATTGGCTTTGGACGGTTGGGAGCTCTCCTGACGGGCTATTTGTCTCAGGATTTTCACGTCCACGTTTACGAACCTCGTGGGGCTCAAGCTGCAGCCATACAGGCTGCAGGCGCAACGCCCGTGGATTTTGCTACCGCGGCGGCCCAGGATATGGTGCTGCCGCTGGTGCCCATATCCCACTTTGAACAGGTGGTACAAGACCTGCTCCCTCATCTGAAACCCGATGCGCTGGTGGTGGACTGCTGCTCTGTCAAACTAAAACCCGTAGAAGCCATGCTCCGCCATTTCCCAGAGGGTATTTCCATTCTGGCCACGCACCCCATGTTTGGCCCCGATAGCGCAGCAGACACTTTATTTGGCGCTAAGTTGGTGGTGTGTCCGGTGCGTATTGCATCAGAACGTTACAGGCCCATTAAAACGTATTTGCAAAAACACGGCATGAAGCTGATTGAAACCACTCCTGAGGTTCACGATCAGGAAATTAGCCGCTCACTCTTTTTAACCCACTTTATCGGACGCACGCTGCTGGAACTGGAAGCCTCGCCCCTGAATATTGACACCAAGGGTTACCGGCGGCTGATGAAAATTCTGCTCACCGTCGAAAACGATTCCTGGCAACTTTTTGAAGATATGTACCATCACAATCCCTTCGCAGAAGCCGCCCGTGCTGAGTTTTCGAGCGCACTGGCCCGTGTCAGTGAACGGGTCCAGGAGATAAGCTCTTGATGCGCATCGCTTTTCAGGGGGTGGCCGGAGCCAATAGCGAAGTGGGGATTCGTCAGCACTATGGTGAGCACGTGGAAGCTCTGGGCTACGCCTTTTCAGAACAGGTGTTTGATGCAGTGGAAAAGGGTCGTGTGGACTGTGGCTTTATTCCGGTAGAAAATACCATTGCGGGCAACGTGGCCATTAACATGGACCTGTTGCTGCGTCACGACGTGACCATTATTGCCGAAGACTACGTCAAGATTCAACACCATTTGCTTGTAAAGCCGGGCACCACCTTACAGGACGTTCAGCGGGTCTATTCGCATCCTGTGGCGTTGGAACAGTGTCGCCCCTTTTTGAAACAAATGGGCTGGACCCCCGTACCCGACTTTGATACGGC
>CAYFGW010000014.1:0-32072 GCA_964342365.1 uncultured Candidatus Sericytochromatia bacterium
TGCCCAAAATGAACGGGCCGGAAGCCATTAAGGCGATTATGAGCACCAACCCCACCCCCATTATGGTGTTTACCTCAGCCACCCCCGAAGAAACCGTACAAAAAGAAGTGATGGACCTGGGCGCTGTGGGCTTTATGGCCAAGCCCCGTTCCGTGAACTATAACGAAATTGCGCCCCGCATGATTATGAATATTAAAACGCTTAGTCGTATGAAGCCTGCCAAACGGAGCTACTAGTGGAAACCAAGAATCTGGTCTCTTTTGCTGTTCAAGGGCAAACCTTTTGTTTGCCCACGGCATCTACCCTGGAAATTACCCGCATGGTCAAGGTTACCGATATGCCTTCGGCCACGGGTAAGGTGACGGGTTTAATCAATTACCGGGGAGAACTTCTGCCCGTGGTGGACACCGGCCGTTATTTTGAGCTGGGAGAAACCGCCTTTGACTTGAACAGTGTGCTGATTGTGGTGGAATACGAACAGCAAAAGTTGGCTCTGGCCTGTGATGAGGTCTTAGAGATTCTGGAAATACCCGCAGACAAGTATGCAGACTATGAAGGGCTGGGTGCTGATTACTGTCAGGCCGCTGCCCATATTCATGATCAGATTTTGCCCGTTCTGAATTTTAAAAAAATTGTTGCTGAAGTGCGTAAAGCACTGGTGTAAGAGGGGATATTATGCCTTTTAATTTAAACGTAAAACCCGCCGACCGTCATATTCTGGAGCGCCGTACCCGGGTGCTGTCTCAGGAGGCGGGTCTTACTCAGCAATTGGAACAGGTGTCTGATGCTCAGGAATTAGAGTGCCTACTCTTTGTGAGCGGTGGCGTGCGATACGGCATTGAAAAAGATTACGTGCAGGAATTGCATCGTGGCGTCACGCCCTTAGAAGTGCCCTGTACCCCTGATTTTGTGAGAGGAATTGTCAACATTCGCGGCGGTATTTTGTCCGTGAACGATCTGGGGCTGTTTATGGGGCAGCCTGCCCTGGACACTCTGAAAGGCTACCCCATGTTTCAACTTCAGGATCAAAATATGCTGATAGGCGTTCTTACAGAGCGTATTGAAAATATTGTCTCTTTTTCCGCTGAGCAAATTAAACCCTATGAACAACCGGGCAAAAAGACCCTGCAAAAATACTTGCTGGGAGTAACGTTGGACATGACGTATATTCTTGATGCCCAGACGTTGCTCAACGATCAAAGGCTTGTGGTCAAGGCATGACCGAAGAAGCTAACCCCCTTATCGACAAAACGGTTCTGGATAAATACCGCATTATCAAGGAAATTGGTCGTGGGGGCATGGGGATTGTTTATCTGGCCACAGACACCCGCCTTGGACGGGAAGTAGCCTTAAAAGAACTGGTGCTCAGCAAAACCATCACGGGCAAGGACCGCGATGATATCATCAGCCGCTTCAATCGAGAAGCCCGCACCACCTCCACCTTAAACCACACCAATATTGTCACCGTCTTTGACGTGGGACGGGACAACAACACCTATATGATTGCCATGGAGTATTTGCCGGGCAAAACCCTCAAAGAATACCTGGACGAACGCTATAATTTTTCTTATGACGAAATTCTGACGGTGTTCTTGCAAATTATGGCAGGCTTAAGCCACGCCCACAGCAAAGGGGTGGTGCACCGCGATATCAAGCCCGAAAATATTACCATTATGCCCGAAGGCAACGTCAAAATTATGGACTTTGGCATTGCCGCCATTGAAAGCTCTAACAGCAATCTCACCCAGGACGGCAGCATTCTGGGGACGATTGCGTATATTTCACCGGAGCAATTGTACAACTCAAAGCGCGTGGATAACCGTGCCGACATCTTCTCCCTGGGCGTAATGATGTACGAATTGTTTACGGGCCATCTGCCCTTTGGTGGTGATTCCGTGGGTGAAACCATTACCAAAATCATGACCACGGTGCCTAAATCCCCCCGGGAATACAACGAAAATTTACCCGAACGCCTGTCCGAAGTGGTCATGCGCTGCCTGAAGCGAGAGCCTGGCGATCGTTTTCAGACCATCAATGAAATCAGTCAGGTGCTGATGGATTTTAAAATGGGGCTGAGTTTTCAAGAACTCAATGAGCTCATTGAAACTGATGCTGATGGTAAGCGCCCCCGTCGTTTAACATCCAATAGCAATCGCCCGTCGATTATTAACGCCTCGCTCACCGAGCGTCGCTTTCGCTTGCTTTACCTGGGCACAGATATCGCTCTGGAGCGCATGCTGCTTTCCAATATTAAGCTCAAGGGTCTGCCCTATGAGTTAATTAGTTACAGTGATTTAAAGACCGCACAGCAAAAGCTTTCCTCGTATCAGAGTGCGGACTGGGTTATTGCCCAGCTGACCCCCGATAACAGTGATCAGGTTTATGCTTACTTTGAGTACTTCAAAGATACCCCCATCTCTTTTGTTTCTGAGTTGGTGGACCCCACCCTGATTATTGATGCCATGAAGCGGGGTGCAGCAGATTTTGTCATGCACTCCAATCACGTGGACGATAGTTTAAAACTATTGGATACCGTTGCTCAGCGCATTCGTGAACTGGGTATGGAAATGCCCAAAATACCCGCGGAAGTCAAGCAGGCGATGGAGCAGGCACAGCTTACGAAGAAAGCCACTTCGCCAGCAGAACTGTCTGATGCGGCTTCCTATCAGGGCGAAACTCTGCGTCTGCAGTGGAAAAATGCCTTTGGTCAACTGGGGGACGGTCAGGGAGACCTTTCCTCTCCTCGTCATATTCAGTACAGCGTCGCCCGTGACGTGCTCGTGGTTTCAGACACCAAAAATGGCCGTTTGCAGTGCTTTACCCCTGACGGTAAGTTTGTGCAGGAAATCCGACAGGAGGGCATGATTGCGCCCTGCGGCAGCTGTTCAGACAGTCAGGGCAACATTTACGCTGTGGATGCGGTGTCTGCTCATGTATTTGCATTTGATGCCGAAGGCAAACATCGTTTTACCTTTGCAGGTAAGGGAGAAAACGTTCACGAGTTGTCTTCTGTTTACGGCATTATTTGTTTTCAGGATCGTGCGCTGCTGGTTTCAGACCCCGATGCCCATGTGGTGAAGGTGTTTGATCTAGAGGGACAAATGCAGCACATTCTGGGCAAAGGCTATAGCAAAGGACATTCTGCGTACAAAAAACCCTCTGCCCTGAGTACCGACCAGCAGCAGGTGTATCTGCTAGATCAGGGTGCTTCGATTGTGTATATCTGGGATCAGGATTTCAAAGAAATCCAAAAGTTTGGTAAGCGCGGCACCGGTAAGGGGCAGTTGGGTGTGCCCAAGGGCATTTCTGCTAACGCAAATTACGTGCTCATCTCTGAAGCGCTGCCCCATCGTTTTCAGGTGTTTTCACCCCGCGGTGAGCATTTGCTCAGCTTTGGTAAAAAGGGCAAGGGACAGGCCGAGTTTAACACCGTGGATGATCTGGTGATTCATGAACAGAATGTTTTTGTGCTGGATAAGGAAAATCACCGGGTACAGCATTTTTCCCTGACGTCTTAACGTTTTTAAATGGCCCCAAAATAAAGGCGTTCAATGTGTTTCTGTCGAATAAATACACACATTTGATCCCAGATGGCGCAGTCTTCGTCCTGATACTGGGGGCTGCCGTATAAAATCACGGCCTTTTCAATCACGTCTCCCAATCGCAGAGACTTTTCGGTGGCTCCCTTAAACGGGGGGATAAATCCCATTTGTTCGAGGGTGCCCTGCTGATCAAAGCGCAGTTCCACACCCAGGCTGAGAAACAGGGGGATCAGGTTTTTCAGGGGTTCCGCGCGCTGTTCGCTGAGTTGAAGGGTATCGCTCAGACGGCTTTGTCCCAGGGCCAGGGTCCGGATTTTGCCGGATTCTTCAATGGGAGCATGAAGCCAGTTGCGCAAATCCTTAAGCACGTTGAGCTGTTCGCCAAAGCGGGTCTGAATGTCTGCAGCGGCTGGCGTGGAGGGTAAAGGTATATAGTTGGCGGCTTTGAGCAAAAGCTGTCCGGGGGAAAGCTGCACATTTTCTCCCGGTGGGGCATTCCACACGTGCTCCCGATACGTGCCCGACTCCAACCTCAAAATTCCAAAACAGGCTTCTTCTCCTCGCAAAGCTCCCCAGTTGGCGTGAATCAGACGGCCCTTTTCAAAGTAGAGCCACCCTTTGGTGTCCCCGCTGCGAATTTCAATGCGATGAGATTGGGTGCCCATGGTGAGCAATTGCACCAGATCCAGCAGCGACATATATTTTAACGTGCCTCTGAAAGAACGCTGAGCAAACAAATAGCGCAAGAAAGTATAGAGTTCTTTCAGGGACAGAGGCTTCGAAAAGTATTTGATGGCACCCCGGCTGATGCAGTACTGACGCACGGCTGCTGATTGGGTATCGCTGACAATAATCACTTTGCCAGGGTAGGCGTTCCGCTGAATTTCTTTGAGAATGCGTTTGCCTTTTTCGTCTTCCATAGCAATTTCTAAAAGAATCACATCATAACGTTTTTGTTCAAGCAGGCGCAACGCTTCGTTACTGTTGAGAGCCGACTGCACCGTATGACCGTAACGAGAGAAAAAAGCCTGGTACATGTGCTGAATGGGGCGATTGTGGTCAATGGCCAGAATTTCTAACGTGCTTTTTTCTTCTCGCTTTTTAGGGCTGTTGCTCTGAGAAGACTCGTCCAGGTACTGAGCTGCTTTCATCATCAGGCTGTCGTAAGGCTCCTGAAAATGATACACGTCGGGCTCTTGCCAGGGGAGCTCCGCAAAAAAGCCTTTTTCGAGTCCCATGATTTTCACCAGGGCGGGTTCACCTTCTTCGTCTCCCAACTGAGCAGCAATCAGGGTGCGATCCTTAAAAAAAAGCTCCCCGTGAGATTCAGCACCGGGATCATATACCTTTAAGCGTTTGCCCGAGTCGCTCAGGGAAAACAAGCGCGTCAACTCAAACAGGCTCACGTGCCGCAGTTCTCCCTGAAAGTCCGATTGCTGGATACTGCCCAGAATCGTGTCGTCAGGATGTTTGAGCAATTCCTGTCGTGGAACCCACAGCCATTCGCTTTCGGGGGCTATGTCTACTTCTGTTTCTGTGCTCACCAGAATATCCACCAGCGGGTGTGTTTGTTGCAGCCACTGAATAAAAGCGTCTTTGTCTTCGGTGTGTTCTGCCAGAAGCACCGCATCCACGGACTGTTGTTCCAGAAAAAGAGCGGCCTGGGTCGGGCTTTCCACAAAGTGACAGGGTACTTTTTTAAGGCGCTGTTGCACCAGTTTGAGCAGAGCCTGGGAAGGTTCGATCCAGAGAAGATGAGGCAGGGCATGTATGGTAGATCGGATGGAACCCATGATGTTGCTCTTTCTATGCGTTCAGGAGTGCGTCTATTTTACTGGCAGTGGCGGAAATTTCCTCTCCCATGGTAGACAGGGGGGTTTCCAGATGCGCATAGAAATCTTCCAGTTCCGCCCGCTGACGGGCCACCAGACTGTTAATGGCCAGCGACATGTTTTTTTCGGGTTCACGGTAAGCCAGTTCCACCAGGACCCCTTCATTTACATGGAGAATGTCCTGCAGGGCCGCTTCTGCGGTTTTGTCGCCAAAACTGGCGTGTTCAAGGGTGCCCGCGTTAATGTACAGTTCTCCAGAGGTGTTGGTGCGCAAATCCAGAATGTGCAAACGAATATGGTTATTGCCCTGAGCGCGGGTTTGAATAATATCCAGCGTACTCATATTTTTGAGTTCGCCCTTAAAGCTGTTTTGAAAGAACATATATTCCACAAAGGCCTGGAGTTCATCAAGACGCACCGGTTTCAAAAACAGACGCACCACTCCGTTTTTAGACAAAAAGTCTTCCAGATCTTGTGAAATATGAGAGGTCATGACGCCCAGCTTGGCCGCGCTGCCGTATTTTTGAATGCTGAGTAAGAATTCCAGCCCGCTCATATTGGGCATATTCAGGTCGGTGAGCACCAGATGATAATCCTGTGTTTTAACCTTTTCAATGGCTTCTTTGGCGGAATGGGCCACGTCTACCGCAAAACCTTCATACTGAAAATGTCTTTGTAGAATGGTGATTAAAATGGGATCATCGTCTACAAATAAAAGCCGTAGATCCTGAGGGAGCCAGTCTTTTTTTGCGGGGGGAGATTCAGTATCTGTTTGAATATACTGGGCACTGTCTGAAATGAGTTGGTTGAAGGATTGCACCAGCGTTTCTGTAAAGGTTTCTGGCAGGGGCAGTACCTTAAAACTGCCGTGATTCAGGCCCAGCAAAATGCGAAGTGCTTTTTCTCCTGCGTGTTCGGTCTGGTCACCTGCCAGGGTTTCCGCGTGCAACAGTTTGCCCTGCTTAAAGTAAAAGTGGCCCTGTGTTGCCACCGCGTTTTGTCCCGTCTGGCTCACCTCAAGGATTGCAGAGCTTTTAGAAAGCACCATCAGTTGCAACACATCATACAGGCGAATGGAAGGGGACTCAAAAGAAACCCCGTAGGCCGTCAGCGCGGTATTTTGTAGTAGGAGTTTGACCAGGGTCGATAATTCTTCAAGTCGCTCACTGTCTTTGAGTAAATAGTAGGCTTTGTGGTGCTGTACAAACTCAATGAGCTGCTGAGTGGCGGTCGCAGAAGTGACCATCACGCGAATTTCCGGACGATGGGCTCTTAACCATACCATCAGATCCAATTCGGTAATATTCGGCAAATCAGCAGCGGTAATGACAATGTGTACGGATTCACGTTGAAGAATGTGGAGAGCTTCTGACACGCTCTGGGCGGTAATGGTGCGGTGACCTTCTTTTTCGAGCTGTTGCTGCATCAGGCGGCACATGAGTCGGGAATTGTCTATGATCAGAATTAAGGCGTCGGTAGACATAAGAAATTACGAGACCAGATTCTGTTCAATGATAGAGAGAAAGGTTTGCTGATTGAAATTGTTTTTGGTAATAAAACTGCTGGCGCCGGCTTCTCTGCCTCTGGCCTGAAAATCTTCATCTGCTAAGGACGTAATCATAATGACCGGCGTGTCCGGGTGAGCGGAGCTGCTCTTCACCCATTGGGTCAATTCAAAACCGTCCATGTTGGGCATTTCAATATCCGTGACAATAATATCCGGATTGTTTTTCTCGATCATATTTTTGCCTTCAAGACCGTCTTTGGCCACGGACACGTTATAACGGGCGGCCTGTAAAATTTTCTTCATGAGGGTACGGGTGGTGATAGAGTCATCCACAATAATGATAGAGGTGTCTTCGGGGGCTTTGGCCTCTTTAGGCGGTGCAGCCGGTGCCGCAGGCTGCTGACCCGTATTTTCCAGTTTGCTGGTGAGTTCTTTATTTTGCGTTTCCAGCTTGAGCTGTTGTTGAGAGGCCTGAGCCAGCTCGTTTTCCAGTTCAGTAATGCGCTGATCTTTTTGAGCCAGTTCGGCACTATTGTCGGGAGCTGCTACTGTACTTGCCGCCTGATTTTCACTCAGTTGGAGTTGGAGTTCTTCCAGCTGTTTTTGCTTTTGCTCTGCTTCAGCTTGTGCTGTGGCTGCTTCCTTTTTATGGGTTTCCACTTCGGTTTGCATGGTCTTGTACGCTTCGCGGGCCTTGTCCATGCGGGATTCGTAATCAGCTTTTTCCTGGCTGGCATCGGCCTGCTTGATTTGCAGTTTGCCCAGGGTTTCGCGGGTCTGATTCAGTTCGTTCTGGAGCAGGCCAATTTCGTGGTTGAGCTTGAGCTTTTCTGATTCTAAGGTCTCAATTTTTGCGGTCAGCTCTTTGTTTTCTGAGAGGGCGCGAAAAAGTTTGAACATACGGGTAATTTCCTGCTCTTGGCGTTATTATGACGTTGATACAGAATTTTAACACGATACCGTTTTGCCTGAAGGTGATGCCCATGAGCTGTTAGAATTCTGCGGAGGTATTTTATGCAAATTAATTTTCAGAAGTTGAGGCCGGAAGCTATTTTGCCAGAAGTGGCTTATGTGGGGGATCTTGGATTGGACATTCGCACCTGCGAAGCGTTTACTCTGCCTCCGGGCGGGAGTTATGTGGCTCCCACTGGTCTGCAATTGCAAATGCCCGGGTTGCCAGAACCGCTCTGTACGTATCTACAGTTGGGGTGTTTTGTGTGGTCCAAATCTGGCCTGTCGGTCAAGAGCAATATTGAAAAAGGGGCCGGTGTGATTGACCCCAATTACACCGGAGAACTCATGATCAAACTCTATAATCACGGAGAGACGGTCCGGTCCTTTGCGGTGGGAGACAAAGTGGCACAACTGGTGTTTCAGGTGTGTGCCAAAATCACGGCGGTGTCGGAGGTGAATTTATCTGACCACCAGAGCGAGCGAGGACGCCGTGGTTTTGGCAGTTCTGGACGTTAGTTTGCGCAGTCAATCACGCTGTTGTGAGCCCAGTAACGACGTCCCATATTGGAGCGCAGTAGATACCAGCCGTTGTACTCGTAAGGGTTACCGGGGCTTTCCAGGTTCAGCATTTCTCCCCGTCTCGCCACGCGATAGGTGCGTGATGCCAGATTGGGGTAGGCTTTCATATAAGCACCGCCGGGATTGCTGACTTTGACTTTGCTACAGGCACCTTTGGCACTGGTGTCACCGGTACAGCTGAGTACAGAACGGTGGGCCCAGTACATATTGCCGTTATTGGTGCGCACGTTGATCCAACCGTTGCGGGCTACTTTGCCCGTGGGGGTGAGTTTTTCACCGCGCATGGCGTTGCGGGCGGTGCGATAACGCAGAGAAGGCCCCGTTTTAAGGTAGGCGTAGCTGCTGGATACTTTTACAGCAGCACACATTTTGGTGGTGACTCTGGCGCTTGCTTCCGGGGCCTGCATACCCATCATTCCCAGGGTCATCATTCCTGCGGCAAAAAGCCCCGTTACTTTATTTAACATTTACTGTTCTCCTTTAAAAGTATTCAGATTATTTAATGTTTTAATTTCTCATTCATCATAAGATGAACCTGTGGCAAAACAAAGACCCGTAAGTTGTTTTTTTACGGGATCTTTATTTGGCGCTATTCCAGCGTTTCGCTCTCTGCCACGGGTTCTGAAATACCCGTTACGTGAAAATAGACCTGAGCCGTTGTCAGTTGACTCCGGATGTCCGGCGCAGAAATCGTGGTGTTACGGCTTGATTTAAACTCTCCCACCAGGGTGCGTACGTCTCCTGGCTTGACGCGAATAATCTGCTCCATCCCTCCACGGGTGTCCAGTTGTGGGTCAAGGGCCGCAAAAAAGTCTGTATTGCCGGATCTGACGCTAAAGACGTGATCTCCGGGTACCGTGTTCACCACCACGTTTTGTAAGGTCATTCTTTTGCCCAGTAAACTCATTTTATCGGTGGCGTCTCCATATACGGAAGCATCCACGATAATCGTGGTTACTGCCGGTGTGGTGACCGGCTGTGCATTTTGCGCTACGGGCTCTGCTTCTTGTTCTACAAAAAGAGGCGTGTCAGGGACCGTGGTGTTGAGCAGGTCATCATTGCGAAATTCGTCGTTGGAATCAGTGTCTCCGGGTCTTGCTACACGGGTTTGCTGTGTGACGACGGCCTGCTGATTTTCAGGGGCATCGTCTCGGGTCATCACATAGCCGATGGTTCCCAGTGAAACAATAGCTACAAGAAAAGCGGGAAGGGCCCAGGCGGGGGCCAGATTGGTGCGTTCAGGCGTTGGCATAATAAAAAGTCCTTTCAAAATCGTGTCTTATGCAAATCATAAGCCTAAAACGCGCGTTCAATAACCTGCTGATGGTCATCTTTTATAATACTTTTGCACAGCCCTGTGCTAATCTGATGCCCAGAGGTATACCTATGACGACTATTTCTGAAAGCATGCAAACCATGGGGCAGCAAGCGAAAGCCGCTGCGCGGGTGCTGAGACACTATTCCCGGGCACAAAAAGATCGTTGCTTGCTGGCCATTGCCGAAGGTCTGACTGCTCATAAGGACGCTATTCTCAGCGCCAATCAAAAGGATATGGCAGCGGCCCGCGAACACCTGTCTGAAGCCATGCTGGATCGTTTGAAATTGACCACGGAACGTCTGGCGGCCATGGCTGAAGACGTGCGAAATGTGGCGGCGCTGGAAGACCCTGTAGGCGAGGTGTTTGAGACCCGCAATATTCCTCCAAACTTGCAGCTTCAACGCCAGCGGGTGGCTCTCGGTGTGGTGGGCGTGGTGTATGAAGCCCGTCCCAATGTCACCATAGATATTGCCTGCCTTTGTTTAAAGAGCGGCAACGCCAGCATTCTCCGAGGGGGAAAAGAAACCCGTTACACCAATCTGGCGCTACTTGAAGTGCTTGAAGAAGCCCTTCAGGCCTGTGACTTTCCATCGGGCGCTGTACAGCTGATCAAAGACCCCGATCGCCAGTGGGTATCTGCCCTGTTAAAACTGGACCAGTATGTGGATATGCTCATTCCCCGAGGGGGCGCGGGCTTGCATCGTTTTTGTCTGGAAAACAGTACCATTCCTGTGATCACAGGGGGGATTGGCGTCTGCCATTTGTACGTGGATCAGGGCGCTGATGTAGAAGGGGCGGTTCCCGTGATCCACAATGCCAAGGTGCAACGTCCCACCGTGTGTAATGCGCTGGATACCTTACTGATACACGCTACAGAAGCAGCATCTCTGTTGCCTGCGCTGGCAGAGTCCCTTTTACCGCATCATGTGGAGTTGCGGGCTGATGCCGAGGCCCTTTCCATGCTCAAGGAGGTGGACTATCCTCACTTAAAACCGGTGCAGCCGGAAGATTATGGTACGGAGTTTTTGGACTATATCCTCTCAATCAAAGTCGTGAACAGTCTTGAAGAGGCCCTTGACCATATTGAGGACTACAGCAGCGGTCACTCTGACGGGATTCTGACACAAAATAGCGAGCACGCCCGCCGTTTCCAGCTGGATGTAGACTCTGCAGCGGTGTATGTGAATGCTTCCACCCGCTTCACGGACGGAGCCCAGTTTGGTCTGGGGGCTGAAGTGGCGGTGAGCACCCAAAAACTCCACGCCCGTGGCCCCATGGCGCTGGAAGGTCTGACCACTTATAAATGGCTTATTACGGGCCAGAATAGTGTGCGTCCATAATGGGCTGGTCGCAACGTCAGCTAACGCTGCCCGCTTTTTCCAGAGGGTTTCACTTGATTACCTCTCATGTGGCATCAGCACTGAAGGAACTGCAGGATGTGGAGGTAGGACTGCTCCACGTTTTTATACAGCATACTTCTGCCAGTTTGACCCTCAACGAAAACGCCGACCCCACGGTGCGGGGAGATTTTGAGCGCCACTTTAACGTGATGGTGCCCGAAAACGCTCCTTATTATGTACACACTTACGAAGGCCCGGACGATATGCCCGCCCATTTAAAAGCTTCTTTGCTGGGGGCTTCTGTAACCGTGCCCGTCTCCCAGGGGCAGCTGGCTCTGGGTACCTGGCAGGGCATTTATCTTTGTGAACACCGAGATCGAGCCGGGGGACGGCGTCTTGTACTCACCTTGCAGGGCACACGCCCGTGATTCCCGTGGCCTATAGCGAAAACTTTGTGCTGCCCCTTCCGCCGGGTCATCGCTTTCCTATGGACAAATACCGTGAATTGCCCCGCCGCTTGCTGGGTTCCGGTCTGATTCAATCTCACTGGCTCTTTCGCAACGGCCTGATTTCCACAGACCGCGCCGTTCGTGTGCATACGCCGGAGTATGTACACCGTCTAAAAAACCAGTCTCTTACCCGTCAGGAAGTGCGCAAAATCGGTTTTCCGCTGTCTTCAGCGCTCATCAAGCGAGAATTTATGCTGGCGGAAGCCACCTGGCAATGTGCGTTAAAGGCTTTTGAATATGGTGCTGCTTTCAATATTGCCGGAGGCACGCACCACGCGTTTGCAGACCGGGGTGAAGGCTTTTGTTTGCTGAATGACATTGCCGTCGCCGCCGCCAACTTGCGCCATGAGCAGAGGGCTGAACGCATTTTAGTGGTGGATCTGGACGTACACCAGGGCAACGGCACGGCCGCCATTTTTGCGGAGACGCCGGAGGTATTTACCTTTAGCATGCACGGGGCGAAAAATTATCCTTTACAAAAACAGTTCTCAGACCTGGATGTAGCCCTGCCACCGGACACCGACGATACAGTATATCTGAGCTCTCTTGAAACACATTTGCCGCAGATTATGGCAGATTTTGATCCGGATTTTGTGTTTTATCTGGCGGGGGTTGATGTGCTGGCAACAGATAAACTGGGCAAGCTAAAGCTAACGCTGGAGGGCTGTGCGCGGCGGGACGCGTTTGTATACGACCAGGTGGCTCACCTGCCCTGTGTCACTGTGATGGGGGGAGGGTACAGCCCCGAACTCAACACGGTGGTCACCGCCCATATGAATACCTTTGCCGCCGGATTGCGCAAGTTTTTAGCACGCTGAGTTGAAAATTTGCGATAATACGTTTATGAAAACTCCCTCTTTTGCTCTGCTTTTGACGTCTTTACTTTTAATGAGCTGCGGTAATCGCAGTGTGGCTCAGCCCGTATTTTCACAAACGTTGCAGATGAGACACGCACAACAGGCCCAGTTGCAAAACCAATTGCAAAATCAGATTCAGCAGCAGGTGAAACCTCGCTCCACGGTGGTGGTGCGGCAGGCGAAAGCTGTGGCAAAGCCCACGGTGACTTCTACGCCACCTTCTGCACCACCTCCCAGAAAACCACAGGATATTATTCCCGCGAATCCTGAACGCACCGGAGAACCCCTGGAAATCAGGCTTTACCGCAGTTACGGTCATGAGCAGAAACTCCGCATCTGGGGGCGGGTCATCCATCCTAAAGACGAAGCACGGGCCAATGCCGAAGACTCAAAATGGAAAAATCTCTGGCGCAATATTAAAAATTTGTCCGTTGAAGAAGCTCCCGGTGTAAAAGTAGCGTTAGATTTGAACGGCCATCGCTTTGAAGTGACCAGCAATGATGAAGGTATGCTGGAGGTGGATGTGGATACGCCTCCCGGTTTTGAACCCGGGCAGTATACCCTCAGAGCAGCGCTGGTTTCAGGACAGGGTGTTTACGCTGAGCCTGTAGAAACACCTTTTACCCTTCATCCTGAATCTGACACCAGTCTGGGCGTGGTCTCAGATATTGACGACACTATCGTTAAGAGTGAGGTATCAGAGAAAATCAAAGCGGTGGGGCGACTATTACTCAATAACGCCTTTAACTCAGAGCCCATTCCCGGAACCGCTGAGCTGTTACGGGCTCTGGAAAATCAGGACGGAAAAGTAGATGGCGATACTTTTTATCTGAGCGGCAGTCCGCTGAATTTTTCCAACCGTATTTATGATTATTTGGACTATCAGAAGTACCCGCAGGGACCGGTATATTTAAAAAAATGGGGCTTTTCTGAAAACGATGACAATCCCATTCAGCAGTCGGACTATAAACTGCGTCGTCTGCGAGAGATCATGAACTTTTATCCCCAAAAGCCCTTTGTGTTTTTTGGGGACAGCAGCGAAGTGGACACCGAAATTTACAGCCAGATCGCCAGGGAGTTTCCCGGTCGGGTAAAAGCCATTTTTATCAATAACGTCAACGGACAAAACCCTGACGAGAGCCGCTTTGCCAGCGTGCGTCTGACCACTCACGCCCGTGAGGCTGCTGAAGAACTGGTGCGGCTGCGGCTGCTAAAACGAAGCCCTTTCTAAGATTTCGATGAGTTTTCCCTGGCGAGATGCTGTCCGTCTGGCTTCCCAGTCTGCCGTATCAGCGGTGTTGGTTTATACCCTCATGCACTGGTGGGGGATGTCGGAAAAGTTTTTGGGCGTGCTCTCGGCAGTGCTGGTTATCAAGGTCAGTGTGGGAGGTTCCTGGGGAAAAGCGTGGGAGCGTTTTGCTTCCACACTATTGGGCTGTTTTCTGGGGACTCTGTGTTTGTGGCTGGTGCCCAACGGATACGGTACTACCGTGTCACTGGCGGTATCCATGTTCGTGATCAACGCGATTGCGGGCGTTCGGCCCGAATGGCGTTATGGGGTAGTGGCCGCCGTTGCTCTGGTGATGGGGGCTGAAAGCGAAGTGTGGCAAACCTCTGTAGAACGGATTTCTACCATCGGGCTGGGTGTGCTCGTGGGCGCGGTAACGTCTGTGTTGATATGGCCCGAAAAAGCTTCAGCTCGTGCCCTGCGCCACTTGCGTCGCGCTCTTGCTCTGATCGGTGATTATTTACAGTACGCTATGCAGCAAACTTATGAGGGAGATGAGGAAGATTTTCAACGTTTTACCAATCCCTATAGTACTCATATTTCCGCCGCTCGCAGTGCAGCAGCCCAGGTGAGGATTGCGGACGACACCCATTTGCATGAACAAATACATGCCGTAGACCGCTTATACTATTCCGTGACCCTCATCAAGCGGGTCGCTGAAAATACCGACCAGATTCATGGGAAACATTCCGGTATTCAGAGTATTCTTCAAAAAATAGTGGAGCTTTGTCATCAGAACATCAAACAACTCAGTGCAAAACCATCTTCTGAAAAAGAGCAAAGGATGCAGAATGTGGAGCAAATACAACAGAAACGGAGTCAGTTAGAAAAGCTTTTTGAACAGCAAAACAACAGCGATGTTCCCGATGCTGACAATCAGCGTAAGGCCTTGCTATTTGCCCTTATGGAAATTGAAGAAGGTCTGCTCCAGCTTCATAAACTCTGAAGCTTTTACATAGAATCTTTGGTTTTGACTCTGATAAAATAAACCCAAAGCTCCCAAAGAAGGTTGTTATGGTTTTATTGAAGCGCTGTCGGTTATTTGGTTTTATGAGTCTGGCATTCTGGATCATAGGCACAACGGGCTGTGAGCCCATCCTGGATTTGAGAACCCCACCTGAAGGGGCCAGCACAGACGGTGCCGCCGCAGCACCGGGCGCCGTGCGCGCAAATATTCGGCCCAAACGGGCGGTAAACGTGCCGCCGAGTCCCACTGAACAAATCACCCTGTTAACAGATGACGCCACCAAGGGATGGCTGCTCAAGCGACGCATTAAAAATAACGCTGAGGCCACAGATCACTGTCTGCAGGATGACGGGCTGATTCTCCATAAAACCAATCGTATTGATTTTGAGGTGGGACGACTCACCTGCGGTATTGACGATCGGCCCGTTTCCGGCGTCTGGCAATTGACGGATCGCCCCAGCTTATTGCTACGCAGTGGCGACGCTCCGCCTTATGAGGCTCAGCTCTTGGAACTGTCAAAAAACCGTATGGTACTCACCTATAACGATGTGGAAGGTGATGTATTTATTGAACATTATGAAACCCCCGTCATCGAGCCTGAACCCGACGCGGGTCCTATTGTTTTAGAAGCCACTCCTGCTCCCGCTCAACCTTCGCCTTCGGCTGCGCCTTCAGCTTCCCCTACCTCAGATGGAGACGTGGACAATAGCACCGGGGATACGGGCACCTTCGGCGGGTTTTGAATACCCACCAACTCCAGATTTTTGCCCCCCATGCCGCTCTTTCAGCCTTTGTGGCGTATTTCTGGTTTTATCGCGACTACGCGCCGCCCCATTGTCACGAGCTGATTCTGCCACACGGAGCCATGGAGATGCAGCTGGATTTGTCTGGCGGCGGTTTCTGGCTTAGTGGCGATCCCTGTGCGCCCTCTGAAGCCCGTCATTTTTCGGGTTGGGTGCTTTCCGGCGGGTTTTCTCAACCTTTTGTAACCCGCACAGCGCGACCCATGAACATTTTGAGCGTGTTGTTCAAGCCCCTGGCTAACGTGCTTTTAACGGACTATCGGGCCTTTGAATTACACAATCAGCATGTGCCGCTGTCCTCTCTCTGGGGCAAAGCTGCCACGCAACTGGCGGAGGATCTGGTCAACATGACTCAGGGCGGTACTCGACATGTGGAGCAGGCGGTCCAGCATTTGCAAAAGCATCTTTTACAACGTTTGCCCACTGATTTGCCCGCATCGTTGCACCATTTACAACACATTTTAGAGGAAGACACGCTGCATAGTTCTCAGGAGCTGCGTGAACGCCTGCAATGTTCAGCCCCTACTCTGGTGAAGCGTTACCGACAGCACATTGGATTGCCTCCCCGTCATTATTTGCGGGTACAACGACTCAAGAAAGCCCTGGAACTTCTGGCTTCAGAGAAACTGACCTCTGTAGAAGTAGCTCTGAGCTGTGGTTATGCGGATCAGGCCCATTTTAATCATGAGTTTAAACACATCCTGGGTTTTACACCGGGAGCCTATCGACCTCAGCATCCTGAGCATCCTCTGAACCTGCCCTTTCATTTTTTACAAGACGCTGCAGACTTTGTCATCCCATAATGGTAGCCAGCTTAGTAAGAAAAGAGTAGGAGAAAAATAGATGACGTTAACGTATTATGTGGCCACGAGTGTCGATGGATATATCGCAGATTCAGAAGGCGGTATTGACGGCTTTTTGACAGAGGGAAAGCATATCCAGGATTTTTATGCGGAGATAAATCACTATGACCGGGTGCTCATGGGAAGAAAAACTTACGAGTTCGGCTATCGCTATGGTTTACAGCCCGGTGAAGTGGCCTATCAGGGGCTGAAGCATCTGGTATTTTCCAGTCAGCTGCAATTATCTAAAACCAATCCCGATTTAGAAATTTCCGCTGAAAACCCTGTAGAAAAGGTTAAAGCTCTCAAAGCACAATCCGACAAAACGGAATCTGAGGAAAAACTCTGGCTCTGCGGTGGAGGCCAGTTGGCGGGAACACTGCTGACAGCGGGACTTATTGATGAAGTGGTGCTCAAAGTCAATCCTTTTATTCAGGGCCAGGGGATTCCTCTATTTGCCAATGTAGACACTGTATGGTCTCTAAAGCACGTGAAAACCCTGAATTACAACCATGGTGTTCACGTCATGTATTACCGGGTTGAGGCACCTTAATCGCTAAAAGCCCCCGCTTTGTTTTTCAACAGCGGGGGCTTAGATTCAGATCTAAAGGTCAGAATCTAAAACAGCGGGTAAAACTTTTTATTGCTTGCAGCCATTTCTTTGAGCAGATCACAGGGAGCAAAGCGGGCTCCGCGGGTTTCTGCATAGTATTCCAGCTGATTCACGATAAACTGAACGCCCTGCTGATCGATCAGACGCAGCGGTCCACCCCGGAAGGGAGGGAAGCCGGTTCCCATAATCATGGACATATCGATTTCGCCAGGGTTCGCCACGAGACCTTCTTGTAAGCACAGCGCAGACTCGTTCAGAATGCTGAGCACCAGACGGTCACGAATTTCTTCATTGGAAATTTCACGACGCTCGGTGCCAATTTTGTTCACCACGTTTTCCACGTAACGGTGGTCTGGAATAGGATCTTTGCCCGCGTAAATATAGAATCCGCGACCGGTTTTTTGACCCAGACGCTTATCTTCATACAGATGTTTGACCACCTGACTGCGTTTAAAGCCTTCGCGGCCCTCAAAGAGTTCCACCACAGAATCGGCGGTGTGGTGGGCCACATCCACGCCTGCTAAATCAATCACCTCAAAAATGCCCATGGGCATACCAAAATCGGTCATGAGGCGATCCACGGTGGTAATATCGGCGCCTTCTTCTAAAAGCAGTCCCGCTTCGTTACCGTAAATGGCAAGAATGCGGTTCACCACAAATCCAGGCTTGTCTTTACGAATAACCACGGGGGTTTTGCCAATTTTACGCACGTAGTCTAAAGCCGTGGTGAGGGTTTCAGGGCTGGTTTTTTCGCCAAGAATAACTTCCACTAAAGGCATTTTTTGCACAGGGCCAAAGAAGTGCAGGCCCACAAAACGGTCGGGACGCTGGGTGGCAGCGGCCATTTCGTTAATGGACAATGCGGAGGTATTACTGGCCAGAATGGTGTTCTCGTTAATGTGAGACTCCAGTTCGTTAAACACGGCCTTTTTGACGTCCATGCGCTCTACCACGGCTTCGATCACCAGATCCGCGTGCTTAAAGCCGCTGTAATCGGTGGTGGTGGTAATCCGACGCATATTGTCATCCGCAGCTTTACGGGTCAGGCGGCGACGCTTCACCAACTTTTTATAGGCCCCGCTGATGTTTTTCATTCCCGCGAGAATGCCGTCGTAGTTAATGTCCTTCAGGCGAATATCGATACCTTTATAATTGGACACTTGCGCAATGCCTGCACCCATATAACCGGCACCGAGAACACCCATTTGCTTCACCTTGCGGCCTTTAACGCCTTCGGTTTCAGGCACACGACCCAAATCCTGATTGATAAAAAACAGGTTCATTAAGCTGGCGGTTTCGCTACGCTGTAAGAGGTTGTCAAAGGCTTCGCCTTCCAACTTGAAAGCCTCGGTTAGAGGCAGGTTCAGGCTGTTTTGCACCGTCTCCAGAATTTTTAGCGGTGCGGGATAAAAACCCTTACTCTGTTTCATGACCGTTTTACGGGCCTGTTGAAACACCACCTTATTGCCCACGGAAAATTCGTTAAGGGCCTTGTCCATGAGTTTGTTTTTGGGCTGGGTTTTGGCCAGATAGCCCAGATTGCCCGCGAGGGCATCCTTGGCCAGTTTGTAAGTGGTTTTTAAGAGCAGTTCCGGGGGCGGAATCAGATGCACCAGACCGATTTTCTGGGCTTTTTTGGCGCGCAGGCCTTTGCCTGTGAGCATCATATCCAGCGCGTCGGTCAGGTTGATCATGCGGGGCAGGCGAGAAACGCCACCCCAGGCGGGAAGAATGCCCAACTGCACTTCGGGCAGACCAATTTTGGTTTTGGGAGAGTTGCTGGCCACGCGATAATCACAGGCCAGTGCCAGTTCCGTACCGCCACCGAGACAGCTGCCGTCAATACAGGCAATGGTGGTCACATTGAGTTCCGCGACCCGTTGAAACAGGGTGCGTCCGCGGGTGCCGTAGGCACTGGCTGCGGCAAAGTCAAAGCCGCCATCGGTCATGCTGGTGAGATCCGCACCGGCAATGAAATTTCCTTTTTTGCGACTGGCAAACACCAGGGCTTTGATTTCAGGGTGGGCTTCCACCTCATTGATCACGCGCTCAATTTCGTCCAGCATGGTGTTAGAGAGCAAATTCACGCTTTTGCCAGGCTGATCGATCCAGGCGGTGCCAATTTCACCGTCGGTCTCTAAATGAATCCAGGGTTCTGCAGGAGCAGAGGATGCTGCTTTCACATCTGCTTTGGCTTTGGGTTCTTCTACGGGCACCTGGGGCACCTCCACTTCTTTTTCTGCCACCGCCGCAGGAGCGACCTGGGTAATAGTGCCCTCAGCGGCTTCTGTAGCGCTTTCGACGGGCTTTTGCTCCAGAGTGGCTTTTACTGCAGCTTCTTCAGCGGCCTGTGCCTCTGTTGCCTGTGTTTCAACAGCCTGCTCTACGTCGGGCATATCCAGCACGGGTTCGGCGGCTTTCTTTTTGCTTTTTTTGGCCTTTTTGACCACAACTTTTTTCTTGTCTTCCATGATTATTCCTCCCTATTTGCGTTCCAGTACAAAGGCTGCACCCTGTCCCCCACCGATACACAGTGAGGTCATACCCAGGTGAGCATCGCGGCGCTTCATTTCATTCAGCACGGTCAGCACAAGACGGGCACCGGTGGCGCCAAGGGGGTGACCCAGCGCAATGGCTCCGCCGTTAACGTTCAGTTTGTCCCGATCAATTTCGCCAATGGGAGCGGCAAGCCCCAGCTTGTCGGCGAATTCTTTAGAACGGAAGCAAATTTCGTTGGCAATCACCTGAGCTGCGAAGGCTTCGTTCATTTCCATCAGTTCTACGTCTTTAAAGTCCACACCCGCAGCTTTCAAGGCTTTTGGCGTGGCGTAAGCGGGACCGAGGCCCATACGCTGTGCTTCTAGAGCAGCAGTGGCATAGGAGCGTACGTAGCCAAGGGGCTCTAAGCCCATTTCTTTAGCCAGTCCGGCCTCCATCATGAGTACCATGCCCGCACCGTCGGTCACCGGCGAAGCGTTGCCTGCGGTCACAGAGCCAAAGCCCTTGTCAAAAACGGGCTTGAGCTTATTGAGCTTTTCAATGCTGGTGTCCGCACGGGGGCCAATGTCAGCGGTAACCGCCAGGCCTTTTTTCTTGTATTCAGGAATCACCACCGGCAAAATTTCGTCGGCGAGGCGCTCCTGAGCGGCCACGGCCCGCTGGTGGCTCATAAAGGCAAACTCATCCTGGGCTTCGCGGGAAATATTCAGTTCCTTGGCCAGAATTTCGGCGGTGTGGCCCATGGTCATATCAATCAGGGGATCGTTTTGATTGATCACGCTGGGTTTGAGGTGGCTGGGGCGCAGCTGTGAGAGGGTTTGTACCCGCTGAGCAGCGGTTTTGGCCTTGGCAGCTTTCATAAGAATGGCGGTGAGTTCATCGCTATAGCTAAACACGGGAATGCTGCTCATGGATTCTGCGCCACCGGCAAGAATCACGTTGGCCTGACCAAAACGGATTTTGTCAAAACCCTGGGCAATGGCCTCCATGCCGGAAGCACAGTTGCGATTTACGGTCACAGCGGGAATATGCTTAGGTAATCCGCCCAGAATGGTGGCAATGCGGGCCATATTGGCACCTTCCACATCCTGAATAACGTTACCAATAATGACTTCGTCAATTTTTTCAGCGGGGAAATCCGTTTTAATCATCAGTTCACGGATGACGCGCGCTGCCAAATCGTAGGCAGGAAAAGATTTAAAAGCGTCGTTTGCTTTTACAAAAGGGGTACGCAGACCTGCAACAATAACGACTTCTTTCATGTCTAGCCTCTTTCTTCGTTGTTTGTATTATTTTTTGTGTTCAGGGTTTCTAACCGCTCAATCCAGTTTTCCAGCACCTGAAACGCTGCCTCGTAAAAGGCCGGGTCATCAAGATCCAATTCTAACAATTGCAATAACTCTGTGGCACTCTTACTGCCACCAGCACTTAAAAACCGCTGGTAGCGTTGTAAGAAGGCTTCTCGCTGGTGTTCGTACTGATGTACAAGGGCCAGTACAATCAATCCGCTCAGGGTGTAGTTATAGCAATAAAAGGGATACATAAAGAGATGGGGGATTCGACTCCAACCGCTGGCTTCCTGAGGCAGCACTTCAAAGGCGTCTCCGGCCCTTTGTTGAGCCAGTTCCAGCCATTTGCCATTGAGTTCTTCGGCGGTGAGCGCACGACTGGCGCCGGTTTCGTGGGCAAATACCTCAAATTCGGTGATTTGCGACTGACGATAGGTGCCGTTCATAAAACGCTGTAATAAATCACTGAGCAAATAGCGCTGAGATTCCGCATCGGTGTGTGTATCCAGCAGGTGCATGGCCAGCAAGTATTCATTCAGGGTGGATGCGGTTTCCGCCAAAAACAGCGGCGGCATCATGTGCAAAATGTTTTCTGATTCCGCCGTAGAATAAAAATGAATGCCGTGTCCCAGTTCGTGAGCGAGGGTATTTAAGGCATTCAAACTGTCGTTCCAGTTCATCAAGATATAGGGATGGGTGTGCGCGGTGGGGGCGCAGAAAGCTCCGGAAGCTTTGCCTTTGGCTGGTTCTGCATGAATCCAGCGGTGTTTGAAAAAGGCTTCCGTCTTGTCATTAAGATCCTGACCCAGGGGCGTGAGGGCCTCCATAAGCGTGGCCTTTCCACTGTCCCAGTCCACTTCCCAGTCGCTATCTCTGAGAGGAGCACTGAGATCGCAGGAGCGGAGCTTTTCCACACCCAGCCCGTGGGCCAGGGCCTGGTAATACCGCTGATAAAGTCCCAGGCGCTGGTTGACTTCGCTGAGCAAGCGCTTCACCTGATTGGCGGTGAGTTCCTGATCAAAAGCCTGCTGGGTGAGGGTGTTATCAAACTGGCGCAGACGGGCTTCCTGGGCATATTCTTGTAAGAGAGTGGAGTAAATATAGGAAATAAAGCTATCGTTTTTGCCGTAGGTGCCGTACAGGGAGTCATAGGCCAGAAGACGATTTTGGGGATCTTTCTGACGCATATAGTCCACTACCTGATCCTCGGTGAGATCTTTGTCTTCACCCACTTCAAAGGTCCAGGTGGAAGAGGTCTGGGTGTAAAAATCCAACCAGCGTTGGCGGCTGTAAGGTTGGGTCAGTTGCAGCATGCGTTCTTCTGCGGTACTCAGTAAAAAGGGCTGGAAAGCGGCGGTTTTTTTGAGGAAATTGCCGTAGGGCTTCAGGCTTTCGTGGGCCATAAGAGCAGTGAGCTGTTCAGGGGAAAAAGCGGAGAGTCCCTGCCGGAAAAACTCCACCTCAGCACCGGCTTCTGCCAGTTCTCGCTGAATTTGATCCCGCAGGGCGTTGCACTCGGGATCCTGGGTGGCGGTGTTCCACTCTAAATTCACATAGACGCCCAGATTGTGCATTTTTTCAATCAGACGGGTGTAGTCTTTCAGGGCTAACGCCAGGGCTTCGGGGCTTTCTTGCCAGTGGGTGTGCGCACCGTACTGTGTTACGAAGTCCTGAATATCTTGTTTTAAGCTTTCCCGGTCGCGGGCAATGGCCTGATCGTTGAGGGAGGCGTATAAATCTTGAAGATCCCAGATTTGTTCGGGATGGGATGTGTTTTCGGAAGGGGTTTGTGTAGAAGTTGTAGTCATCATAGTTTTGGTATTTTATCACGTTTGCCCCTGTTTTTGACGCACTGTGTGATTCCTCTTTTTTTGCGCTTTTGACGCAAGTTCATCCCGTCCCCTCACGATAATGATTACGTAAACGCAATTCAAGTTATGGTAAGTCAGGTGAAAAAATGGGCAACAATAGTATCAATCCACTCAAATCTCCTCAGCAACTCTGGGGGAATCGCCCTGCGCCTGCACCCGTAACGCCTCAGCAACCCGCTCCGGTCAACCCACAACAACCTGTGCCCGCCACGCCCGGAACTCTCCCCGGTGCTTTGCCTCCTTCCAGTCCCGGCACCGTGATGCCCACCTACACTCCTCCCGCAGATACTCTGCCCACCTTGCCCGGCCAGGGAACCTCTGTACCTCAGGTGCCCTTCACTCAGCCTGCTCAGCCTTCGGCCGCTCAGTCTCTGGGGCAACTCAATCAGTTATTTCAAACCGGTGATGACGGCCTGTTGAGTAAATATGGCGTCTCGCTTTCTAAAAATATGCAGGGCCAGATTACCGGCATTTTTGTGCAAAACCAGTCGGTGACCCCGGAACAGCTCAAAAACTATTTATTGCCCGTCTCTGGCGAACTGCATCAGCAGATTGTGACGCTTAAAAATGAAGTGGATACTAGCTACAACGCGGTGTATCAGAAGATTCAGCAAAATTTTGGCACCATGACCCAGCCTGAACAACAGGCGATTCAGTTACAAATGAATGCGGTACACACCCTGTATCAAAACTTTGTACAACGCTTACAACAAATTGATGGACTGATTCAATAAATGTTAAACAATCGACTTGGAACCCAACCTCTAGATCCCAATATCCTGCTCCAGCTTGAAGGCAAAGGCGTGCAAAAAACGCAGCCCCTGAACGCCTCGGCGCTGCCTGAACTCACGCAGCCCGCCCTGCTCGGTGATGCTTTTGCCAAACCCGCTTCTCCCAACGGCGGAATTCCTGCTCAGGCGGGGGACGTCAGCAATGCTTTGAAACCCATGGATTTACAGCCTCTGAGTGGACCCATGGCCGCTCCCACCCTCGGGAGCACAAGCCCCGGAAGTACTGGGGGGATGACCAGTGCTGAAGCCACACTACTGCTGGATTTCTCTGCCAAAATGGGAGATATGCGCTACGACAGTCCCGTGCGTTTCTCTGAGGCTGTGAAGGCTCTGGAAACCCTGAATAATTCTCCTGCCAACGGCTTTTCTCAGCTGTCCGGGACACAACAGGCTATATTGATGGACTTAGGGATTACCCCTGAAAATAGTCAGGCCATGCTGCAAAAGCTCTACCAGATTATTCTGCCTGAAAGCGGTGCCACCTCCAGCAGTTACCAGAATGCGCAAAACTCTGTCAGCTCTTTTTTGTCGGGGCTCAATGTGCAGGAAAAAGCCATCAACTTTATTGAAAACTCAAAAGAACTCAGTGCCGTGGCTAATTTATTGGACGGTCTTTCTGCCAATAGTATCACCAGCCTGATTGTAGACAAAGTGCAGCAGGTGAACGACTTTGCAGTGGGTACTATTACCGGTCAGAGCCTGAAAATTACCGAGCCCATGGACTTCACCGTGGGCAAGGTCATGATGGATTCCAGCAATCCTCAGAAGATGCAGGGCGTGGCCAGTGCCTTTGAAAAGGTCAAACAGCAGCAGCAGCTTACCCGTGATGAAACCATTCTACTGGGTGAGTACGGATTATTTGTGGGCGAAAACAATAAGCTTAAAACCATGGATTCTGAGTCTCCCCTGTCTGTGGAATCGGTATCCAAGTTAGAAAAAATGGTCAACGCAGCCACCTCTCAGGAAGCTACTCCCATGTTTGCGCAGGTGATGACTGAAAGTCGTAAGGTACTTGAGGTATCTGAAGACTTCAAGGCCATGAGTGCCAAAGCCCGTCGGATGACGGAGCAACTGGTGGCCGACACTGCCGTTTTAGATCAGCAAACTCAACAGCTTCAGGTCCAGCGTCAGCAAACCAACGTACTGCAAGCGGATTTGGACGCAGAAACCAATAATGTAAAAACCCTGACCGACGCCAATGCCATTGTGCAGGCCATTGCTGCAGACACCACGCCACCGCCCCCTTCAGCCTACGGTACTTTCAGTCCCATGGGCGCGCCTCCTGCGGCTCCCAAACCCCAGGTGCAATTTAATCGGGGTGATTTAGAAGTTCTTAAAGCAGCAGGTATTGAAGTACGTCAGACTTCTCAGGGCACCGCCTTCTTTGCTCAGGGCCGTGAAATCGCTCCTGAAAATTTAAAAACCCACGTGCTGAATTCACTGCTTAACTCCAAAGCCCGCGTAGAAGACAAGCGTCAGGCGCTGGTGGTTAGCCAACAGCAAACCAATACCACCGCCGCCAAAGTAGATGCACAGCAAACCAAAGTCCAGCAACAACAGGCGGAACTCAAAGCCGTAGAGGCAGAACTCGATGCCTTACAACAGCAGTTGAAAGAACAGCTTGAAGCCCAGGCCAAAGCGCTGGAGGCCGCTCGTCCTTATTTATCGGCCAATGAGCTGGCCGTCATTGAAGATGTGGTGAATCCCGCACTTCAGCGCTCGGTAGCCGATAGTCTGATGTACGGGGCCGAAACCCGCGTCATGATGGATGCCGCCCAGAAGCAGGCCAATCGTGCGATTGAAGCGGCTCAGCGCGAACAAAAGGCGCTGGCTCAGGACCAGCAGCGCTGGAACGCCACCCTGACCCAAAGCGAGTCCGTTTTAAAGCAGTTGGCGGATCAAATTCAGGAACTTAAGATGGACAGTGCGCCGGTCAATAAGGCCAGCACCTATCAGCGTGAACCCGCGGTGAGTGCACAACCCGTGCGCCGCTCTCGTTATAATCCGCTCAAGCCTGCCAAGACGGGCACCGCTCCTCTGAATCCCGCCTGGTTAGAAAGCAGCAATGCGGAATTTGCCCAGCGCCAGAAAGACCGCCGTGAAGTACAGGATCGCAATGAATTGACTCATTTTGAACACTTACAAAGTGAAAAGCGTTTCAATGACCAGATTCAGGAAAGCCGCCGTGAATTAGCGGACAAAAAAGCTGAAAAAGAGCGGATGGAAGTTCAGGCAGAAGAACGCTCGAATTGAGTTATATGACCTGACGAATCAACGCTTTTTCTGCGGCTGAAATATGGGCGTATTCTAACTGTTTTTTTAATGCTGCCACGGCGCGAACGCCGCCAATGCTAGACAGAGCTTTAATTGATGTCATTCTAACTTCATCGTTACTGTTATTCAGCAATAGAATAAGCAGAGGCACAGCTCGTTTTGCCCTGAGTTGCCCCAGGGCACTAACCGTTGAAGCCATGAAGTTGGAGCTTCCTATAAGTTGATCTTTAGCGGCGTTTTCTAGTGCGTTAATAAGTGGCTCTACGGCGCGTTGATCCTGAAGCTGACCCAGTTGCGTGACTATCATTTCTTCCTCTCTACCCAGTACGGTCTGAAAATTGCTGACCCGTTTAATCAGGGGCTTTACAGCACGTGGGTCGCCCAAACGGCCCAGAGCCAAAGCCGAAGCCAAACGAACTTCCTCATTTTTGTCTGTCAGTCGCTTTGCAAAAACATCTACATAACGCCCCCCTTCAAATTTACTCAGCGTTTTTATCGCATCGGTCCTGATTTCTGGATATTCAAGTTCGCTTTCAAGTAAGTTGATCAAAGGCATGGCGGCAGAAGCATAAGGCCTGTTTGTCAAGATTTCCATTGCGACAAACTTATCCTCCGGGCCACCCTTTCTGAGATATTCTACCAGCTGCCGCTGTAAATCCTGCTCAGCTTCTTTATCTCCGAGTTGGGTAAGCGCCAGAGAAAAACTCATTGACTTGCTGCTGCCCCGGGATCTTTTGATGCGATTGCTCACAGTTTGCCGATTCTTAAATTTGCCCAACGCCAGGGCGGCAGAATAGCTGATAAAAGGATCACTGTTTTTAAGAGCGTTAATCAAGGATGAAATAGCGCGTGGATCTCTGAAGTTTCTCAAAGCAGAAGCCGCATGCCTTGCGTATTTATCGTTATCGAGTAAATCTATGAGTGGGGGGACGGCCCGTTTATCTTCGATTTTACCCAAAGCCTCGACAGAAGATAGAACCAGACCTATGGATTCTGATTTGTTTTTTAGCAACCCTATCAGCGGCAATACCGCCCGTTTATCTTTCAGTTTTCCCAATGCTTTAACAGCGATATAAACGGCATGTTCATCCTCATCATTGAGCATTTTAATCAACGGTTTTACAGCGCGTGCGTCACCAAGCTTACCCAGAGTTAGTGCTGTAGACACTCGGTATTCTGATTTATTGTTTTTTAAGGATTGCAAGAACGGTAAGATAGCTTCTTTTGCTTCCATCATTAACAATGTCTCAAAAATATTTTTTTTGAGGTTGTTGTCTACCATGATGTACCCAAGGTAATCTAGCAATTCAGGGCTTATCGCCTCCAGTTGAGCAGGGTTCAAAGCATCAGTAGGAGGAACCTGATTTAAGGATTCACTATTTTTCAACATTTTAACCAAAGGTGCTATCGTGCGTTTATCGTATACAAGACGTAGAGCAGTAGCCGTTTGAGATCTCACATAGTAGTTTTTGTCCTCAAGTCGTCGAATTAAAGGCAAAACAACACGTTCGTCTTTAATATCAGCCAAAGCAGTTACAGCTGCAAACCGAATGACCGGATCAGGACTTTCTAGCTCCGCCAATTTTTGTTGTAACATCTTTGAAGAAGACAACTCAGCATCCGACTCAGCCGCTTTTTCATCTCTTACAAAGGGCTGTTGACCTTTTTGACAAGCGGAAATTTGGTGAGAGGTCTTGCCGGTGTTTTTATAATAAACAACACCCACCCGACAGCCCGTTTCGGCAAAACCGTCAGCCAGTGAATGGTTTAACCCTTCTTTTCCTGAATAAGGGTTTGTGATTTTTTTATCATAATCATTTGCTTTTGCCTGCTTAAGGAGTTCTGTCAGGTCTTTGGGGTAATGTCCAGCGTTCAGTGCATAAATTTCCAGCATTGTTCGCAAGAGTTCTATATTTGCCGCCAAAGCTTGTAAGCGGACCTTTTCAGTAGCTTGATTCAGGATTTCGAGTTCAGCAGCTTGCTCCTGGATTTCGTCGAGTTCAGCAGCTTGTTCCAAGATTTCGAATTTCTTACTAACCGCGTTGAAATAAGGAGCGGGGTAACTTTGAGCAGTTTGAGGTGTGCTCAAAACACCGGTAAGTATCATGGCAACACATAAGGTTTTTTTCATTTTATGATCCTGGAATAAGAGTTTGTCTTAAAGACACCTGGCCTCTTCTACTATAACTCAAGCTGCCTCGTTTACCTTCACGCGTGGGATGCCTCTGAAGATTCAAAACAGCAATCGCGCTATACTTTTAAGCATGTCATTCAATTATCGCCTCACCTATCCACTTATTCTGGCGGGAGTCACCTTATTCACTCCACCCGCTCTATCTCAGGTTTTGATTCAGGCTCCGCCCACCAATCTATCAGGTCCCGTTTTTCGACCGCTAAGTTCTGGCGTTCCCGCGCTGGCAACGCTCAAGCAAAGTTATCGGGTACCTCATTTTCGTCTGGGAGGACGGTACACGCCCGGCGATCCTGAGGGTTACGCCCGGGGCGGCATCGGCGGTACCACGCTGGAATCTCTGGGCGCGGAGCCACTTAAGCTGTCATATATCACCCTGGGTACACCCCGACGCAACGCCCGGGGCGGCATTACCAACGCTATTATTGTTAGTAGCTATTATTCTGGTGACGCCAGCTATCTTTACCATTACTGGGCCGCCGGACAAAAAGGCAATGCGTTTTCTAAAGGGGCTATTATCGGGCCGGGAAAACTGATTGATACCCGCAAATACTACGTGGTGTTTCTGGATGCACTGGGGCTTTTTGGTACCAGCAAACCCAGTGATGGCCTGGGACCGGGTTTTCCGCAGTATTCTTTGATGGATATGGTTCAGGCCAATTATCGCCTGCTGAAGGATCATCTGGGTATTGATCAAGTGAAGCTGGCCATGGGACCGTCCATGGGGGCCATGCAAACTTACCTCTGGGCCGCCATGCATCCGGGATACGTGCAGGGTATCTTGCCTATTGGCGGAACCTTGAACACCCACGATGATGCGGTGGTGCACCATTTGTTTCAGTTAATGACCGCTGCCATTCAAAGCGATCCCGTCTGGCGCGAAACGCAGGGATTGTATTACCACCTCCCCAAATCCAACCATCCCAATCAGGGAGTGGAATTCGGCTGGAGTCTGATTGGCACCACGGGCATCAGTCTTGACGCTCAGTATGCCGAAGGCTGGGAAAGCCGCCAGAAAAATAGCTTTAGTTGGAGCACCGTTAAAAATCCAGAGGCAGAGTCAAAGTTGGGCAGTGCGCTCAGGGTCAAATCCAGAGATTATGATGCCAATGATTTGCTGTACCGCAACGCAGCTCTCTTTGCTTTTGATATGCAGCCTTTTGTGAAGCAAATTCGTGCGAAGTCTCTAATTTTACACGTGCAAAACGATCAATGGCTGCGGGTGCAAAATGCTCGTCAGGCCGCTAATACGATTCCGGGTGCTCGATTATTGACCTTTGAAGATCCGCTGGCGCACTACGCTATTTTCAAAGCGCCCAATCAGTTCAAGGAAGAAATTCGTGCGTTTTTACAGGCTCTTGGCGACTAGAGAACCTTAACGACCGGACATATACTCCAGCACCAGCGGTCCAAAGATAATCAGGAAAATGTTGGGGAAAATCAGCAGAATCATGGGGAAAAGCATTTTAATGGGGGCTTTTTGCGCCAGCTCCTGCGCCTTTTGCCAGCGGGAATCGCGGGAGATTTCGCTCTGAATGCGTAAAATACTGCTCAGGCTGGTGCCAATTTGTTCTGCTTGTACAATAGCCACCACAAAGGACGTGACTTCGCGCATGTCCAGCCTGCGGGCGAGATCTTTGAGGGCTTCACTACGGGTTTGTCCCACGCGAATTTGCTGAATGGTGCGTTCTAATTCGTCTCTTAAAGGACTGGGCTGCGCTTTTTTGGCCACCAGATTCAGGGCTGCATCCAACCCCATACCCGCTTCTAAACACACGGTGAGCAGATCCACAAAGTCCGGAAAGGCTCTGAAAATTTCGCGCTGACGACGCTCCACTTCGGAGTTTAAACGAATAATGGGGTAAAAGTAGCCCAGAGCCGCCAGGCCCGGAATCACGTAAATGAGCACGTCGTTGCTGTATTGGAGCAGGGCCACGTTGAGCACGTAAAATCCCAGGGGAAAGCCCACCATACATAGCAAAATGTAAACGGCGTACTGTTCCACTTTGACGGTGTGTTTTCCCGCGTGATCCAGCTTGCGCCGCAGCAGTTCGCTATAGCGTTTTGACATGAGCCGCTGGGCCAGAGGTGCCAGGCTCTGCGCCGGTGGTTTTTTGGTGCTGGGCGCATCATCTTCTCCAGCCCGCCGGGTTTTTAAGTAAGACAGGCGAGCAGAAGCGTCTTCAGAAGACTGAGATCGGGCAAAAGAGAGTACCAGCATCACAATGGCCGTAAAAAAGAGTCCAAAAATTAAATAGGGAATCATATATCAATTTCCACAATTTTGCGCACAATAAAGAAGCCGGCTCCCAGGGTGACAGCACTCAGGCCCAGCATGCCCCAGCCCATGGGTTCCGTAAAAAACAGGCGCATGCGCTCCGGGTTAATAAAGTACAGAATCACACCCATAAACACCGGAAGGCCTGCTAAGACAATGGCTCCGAGGCGGCCTTGTGCCGTCAATGCCTGAATCTGACCCTGAATTTTTTGTCGCTGACGAATGGTGCTGGCCAGGGTGTTGAGTACGTGGCCCAGATCGCCCCCGGTTTGCCGTTGAATAATGACCGCTGTGGTAAAAATCTTTAGATCGGCGTTGTTCATGCGCTCGGCCCATTGCTCCAGAGCGGTGTCCACGGGCAAGCCCACCCGGGTGTTTTGTAAAACCTGATACACCTCGTAGTTCATGGGGTCTTCCATTTCCCGCACCAGTACTTCTAGCGCCTGAAGCAGGCTCAGGCCTGAGCGCACGGAGTTACCAATGAGGGCCGAGGCATCGGCAAATTGTTCGGCGAATTTGTTTTCCCGACGGCGTTGCTGATCCCGCAGCCAGAGAATGGGCAAACTGCCGCCAATAAAGGCCAGCAACACGCCCATGGCGACTTTGGTTAACAGGTCGGGTCCGGAGGCCAGTCCCAGTGAAAAAAACAGCATCACGCAGCCCACCTGAATCAGCAGAAACTGCCCCGGCGTGACCGGGATTTGCTGGGCTTCAAAGCGGGGTTTGAGGCGTTGAGTGTACCTGCCTGAGAGCGTATCGAGCAGTGCTTCACCCTGATTGGAAAACAGGGTGAAAATCAGCATCACGCTCACAAAGATAAGCAGTCCAACACCAATAGGAATCAGTTGGAGCCAGTCCATTTAGAACCCTTCCATCCTTTAGCGGCTGATCATGGCTTCCACGTCCGCGCGGTACGTGGCCAGGCGTTCCTGACAGTCTTTTTCAGAGGTGCCGTTGGCGTACAGGTGAACCTTGGGCTGATTTGCATCGGGCAGAATCAGCGTCCAGCCGTTGTTTTCATGTACTTTAACGCCGTCGAGTAAGGAAATTTCGCGGTCGCTATAGCGCTCCAGCATCAGACGCATCAGTGTGCCTTTGAGGGCCGTGGGGCAGGTGATTTCTTCGTGGAGCATATTCACCGTGGGCTGATTGGACAGAATTTCGCTCAGCGAATGTTCCGACACTGACAGCAGAGCCGCCAGCGCGGCGGTGGCCATCATGCCGTCAAAACCGCCGTGGAAACTGGGGAAAATAAACTGTCCGCCGTAGCCTGCCAGAATCACGTCGGGCTGTTGGGCGGCTTCCATGAGCGAGCGGGTGGTGGCTTTGGAGCGGATCACTTCGCTGCCATAGCGCTCAGCGATGGTTTCAATCAACCCCGGAGCCATGACGGGAACCGCCACTTTCTTGCCGGGGTTGCGGTGTAAGTAAAGTTGAACAAGGGCGGCCAACAGGCGATTTTGATCCACGGCGTTGCCTTTTTCGTCGAGGACAGTCAGGCGTTCACCGTTGGCGTCCATACGTACGCCAAAATCTGCTTTCAGAGCTTTCACTACGTCCTGGGCCTGACGAGCCAATCCGTCGTAGTCTCTCAGGGGGCCTTCGGAAACGTGGGCGTTGAGTACCACCGCGTCCACATGACGTTTGCCCAACAGCGTGGGCAGCATCACCTGAGACACCTGGAACATATAGTCGAGCACCACTTTAATGGGGCGTGTGGGCTCATAATGAGACAGGTACTTTAAAAAGCCTTCCTGATATTTTTCAATAATGCGAGAAGGATACTGAATTTCGCCAATTTCCATGACCCTCGCGCGGCGGAAGTCTTCTTTTTGGTGGGTGGACTCAATTTTCTTTTCGGCGTCTGAGGAAATATTCAAGCCGTGGGCATCCATAAATTCAATGGAAATCTTTTCGCGGCTGCGGTC